>JANQIL010000054.1 GCA_028282245.1 Magnetospira sp. | reverse complement strand
GAGATCGGCCGCCCGGACGTCAAGGCACGGATCGACGTGCAGCCGTTCGAGTGCCTGCTGATGAATTTCGCCGTCGACATCGGCGCTCGGGTGATCATCCGCGGCCTGCGCGCGGTGTCCGATTTCGAATACGAGTTCCAGATGGCCGGCATGAACGCCCACCTGAACCCGAACGTGGAGACCCTGTTCTTCATGGCCTCCGACCGCACCCAGTTCATCTCGTCCAGGTTCGTGAAGGAAATCGGGCGGCTCGGCGGCGACATCGACAAGTTCGTGTCACCGCGCGTCGCGGCCCGCCTGGAGCGCCGGTTCACCGATTCCCCGGACCCGTGACGCCATCCCGGCTCACGGCCGGGCGATGGCGATGTCCTTGAGGACGTTCTTTTCGAATTCCGTCTCGTCGAGACGCGCCTTGACCACGTCGCCCTGGCTGATCACGCCGACCAGATCGCCCTTGTCGAGCACCGGCAGGTGTCGGATGCGGCGGTTGGACATGGTGGCCATCACCGTCTTGCCGTCCTCGGTCGGCGCGCAGGTGACCAGATTGGTGCTCATGTAGCCGCGCACCTGTTGGGAATGGGCCTGGGCGCCGCTCTGCGACAGGGCGCGCACGATGTCGCGCTCGGACAGGATGCCGACCAGGTCGCCGTTGCCGTTGCGCACCGGCATGGCGCCGATCCGGTTGGTGGACAGCAGGGTGGCCGCGGTTTCCAGGGTGTCTTCCTCGCGGACCGTGATCACGGTCCGGGTCTTGCCTTTCAGAATGTCTCCGACGTTCATGTTGTTATCCCCCGTCCTGGTCGTTGCTCGTCGTGGGCCTCACACAATAGACCCGATCTTCCATATGGCAATTCACGTGGCCGAATCAATCGCCGAAATCGGCCGTTCCGGATGGGCGAAAGAGATTGACCGGCCGGGTTTGGCTTGGCTAGGTTGCAGGCCCCGGAGGGACCTTTCGGGCGCGTAGCTCAGTTGGTAGAGCATCTGACTTTTAATCAGACGGTCCCAGGTTCGAATCCTGGCGCGCTCACCAGTAAGAACAACGGCTTGGAGATCGATTTCGATGATTTCCAGGCCGTTTTTTGTAGCGGGTAAGCAACGGGTAAGCAGCGTGCGGCGAACCATGGCGCGGTCTGAAGTTCGGCGGCGCGATGTCAGCCATTGTCTCGACCGGCAATTCAACCGAGGTTCGCAGTGTCGAACGCGTCTACCGAAACCGACCGGCTGGCTTGGGAGCGGGGCATCGATCTTGATCAGTCCGATTTTCGGTTCGCCCCGACTCACCAGAGAGACCGATACGAAACCTTCCTGGCGCAAGGTTTCAATACGCCGGTCGACCTGCGGGTCCAAGAAGACGACAGTCTGAGCGACCGGTTTTCCAAGCTATACGATGCCTGTAAACCCAGATGGCACCTGATGAACATGGCATCAGATATCCGGCGGCAAATGCGGGACCACGTACGAAAAGAAATCGCAAATGGTCGGTTGATTGGGTACGGCTTCGCGTTGCCGAGGCATGCGGACGATGCGCCGCGCCCGGTTCCGGCGGACCTGTGGGCCTGCAAGGTTGATTGGGAAACGTCGAAAGTCTCCGGAAACGGCCTGGAATTCATCGCCGTTCGTATTGTCAGCGTCGAAATGGTTGAATACCTCAACCGCGATACCGTTGCAGAGCAATCATCCCCCCGCCGCCCTGCCGGACGGCCCGCCGTGGGACCGGAAATCCGGGCGGCGTTCGATGCTCTTGCCGCAGCCGGGCGCGTGGATTTCAAAGCCCCCATGAAACATTGCTACGACCTGATCCGGGAATCCCTGGCGGCGCGCTTTCCGGATCGCGCGGGAACGTTTCGGGACCTTGCGGATGAGACGATTCGTAAAACCATTTCAGAGCGGTACGCCACCCTGAAGAAATCCAATAAACAATAAATCTTGATCCAATTTATTGTACTATTTGTGGGATCGCGCATGGAGGAGGCTTGACCCATCGCAACTTGGCGAAGGGAGAAAAAGCCATGCGGGACATAAACACCCAATCTGATCCCGACTTCACGGACCGCCTCATCAACGAGCACGAGGCGGCCGCGTTCATCGGCCATTCGGTGCGCACGCTGCAGAAATGGCGGGTCACCGGCGGCGGACCGCAGTTTGTCAAGGTGTCCAAGCGCTCGATCCGCTACCGCCGCCGCGATCTGATCGTTTGGATCGAAGCACGTCTCCGCGCGCACACTTCCGAGGAGGGCGTGGCATGAGACACCCCGCCCTCTTCCCTCTCCTTGCTCACCCGGTTGCCGTCGATCCGGTCCTCTCCGATGTCAAGGCCGCGCTCAGGGGACCCGGTGCAGGCCCGCAGGGCCGAACCGGGGTGGCGCGCGCCTTGACACGCCCCCAAGCGCTACCGACCGCGTGGCGGACCCCGGACCCGTTAGGGGCCGGGGTTCTGCCCAGCGGCGAGCGCCCTCCCTTCTCCTCTTGTTGCGGCGAACCGACGACCGACGAGAAAGGCGGGTCATGGGCATGAACCGCGAGGGGGGCGTTTTCTGTAACACGCCCCCCTGGGATGACACCTGCGCAATGCGGCGTATCTACGCCAACTTCGACGGCCTGGACGTGACCTTCCAGGGCCACTTGACCTCCGAAGATCAAGCGACCCTGGAGGATGCGAAAAAGACCGCGCAGGCGGAAAAGCGGGACGTCCTCGCTATGCTTGGTCCGGCCCGCATTCCGGTCCTGGTCGCGGAAACCGGCGCCCGGGGCGGATTCGCCTTCCGATTCGACACCGGGCCGGACGGTGCTACTTGGTTCGCCGCGAATACGGACCGGGCGGAGGTCTACGGACTTCGCGCGTCGGTCAAGAGCCAGGCGTTCGCCCTATACGGCTATCAGGGCGTCAGGGACCGGCTATTAGCGTTTCTCGGCGACGTGGGCGCCATTGGTCCCGTCACCAATGGAGATCGCCCGCTGGAACGCATCAGCCGGGTCGATTTCTGCGTCGACTTTCGGGTCGATCATTTCCAGCCGAGACCAGAAAACGTCGTCGCTCACAGCCGGTCCCTGAAAGCGACCGAAGGGGCCAAGGGCGAGGTGCCATTTTCGACAGCGACGCGCGGCGACCGCATCGAGACCCTGCGCATCGGCAAGATGCCGCGCAAGCAGGTCACGATCTACGACAAGCGCCGCGAGGCCAACGCTCGGTCAAAATCCTGGTGGTGGGAGGTCTGGGGGCTCGACCCGGAGTTCTGCGCCGACGACATCTGGCGGGTCGAACTGCGGGCCGGCAAGGACGAACTGGACCGCTGGCCGATCAAGACCTTTGCCGATTTCGAGGCGCGCATCGGTGATGTGTTGTCGGCCCTGCTGGCAGGCATCCGCTACGTGGTTGAGACGACGGACGGCAACGTGTCGCGCTGGCCGGACTCCGCCCTGTGGCAAATGACCCGCGCGGCGGTCGCCGATTGCCTCGCCGCCTACACCTGCGATGCCGACCCGGCGGCCGTGAGGGCGGTCTTCCGGCAACAGAAGATCGATCAGCAACTCGCCATGATCCGCGACCTGGTCCCGGCACTGGCCGTTTCGACCGGGCTGGACATTTCCGAGGTGCCGGCCCTGATGGACCTCGTCGGCAACGAGGTGACGACCTTCGCCCATCTGCGGCCGGACGAGTGGGAACGCAAGTTCGTCCGTGCCCGCGAGCGGCTGGTGTTCCTCGATCCGCCGCCGTGAGGCGGTGGAGTTAACCTTATTAAAACAGCTTGCCTTATAAGGCAGTGCCCGACTGACTTATAAAGGGGCCTCGTTTATAAGGTACCAGCCAGTGCGGGCGATGCCCGTCCCTCGCGACGAGGCAAGACGGACACCGCCCCTGCGGCTTGCCACCGGCTTCTCACCATGGCCGCCCCTGGACAGCCCGTTGCACGCCCGCCGTGTCCTTGGACGCGGCGGCTCCGGCGCGGGGGTGTGCTGGCGATGCGGAAACCGTTGTTGGTGTTCCGGTTGTCTGGCGTGTTCCTGTTTCGGTTCGCGGAGCGCAGGTTCCTCGGTTTGTTGTTCCAGGACCCGTTGCGCAGGACACGCTGGCGACAAGGGGGCGGACAGGCTTCCGCTTGGGGTCGAACGGACCATCGCGGAAGATCGACTGGCGCAGGCGCCAGGTATGGGCGTTGGCGGCGTGGCCGATCCAGGCATCGATGTGGCGCGCCGCTTCGTCCGGGTCGATCGTTCCGGCCGCCACCCGGTCGCGCAACGACCGGTAGCGGGTCCGAAACCGCCGCACCGAGTCCTCCGGCAGCCGCCGGTATCCCGGAAATAGTTCGTAGCCCAGAAAGCCGGTCGGCGTCGAGATGGCCTGGATGCGGTCCCCGAGCAGGAACTTCTGGCTCCTCGGAAATTTCTCGACCGTCGGCACCAGCCACAGTGTGAATCGATATGCGGCTTCCAGAGCCGGGCCGTACTCTCGGCTGCGGTCATGTCCCATGGTTGGACCCTTCCTCACACGTCAGCAGTTCGATTTCGACCGCCTGCGGCGGCCAAGGGGAGGGACACCCTCCCCTTGGAACCCCTCCCGAGACGTAAAGGGGTAAAGGCCCTAGGATGTAACTTTTAGGCGTGAATGCGCCTAAA
>JANQIL010000046.1 GCA_028282245.1 Magnetospira sp. | reverse complement strand
AGCCGGACACGTCCAGAACCAATCCCCCCGAGGCGACCGGGGCACCCGGCGCCGGCGGCCAGTCGGCGGCGCCGGACAATACCAGCGATCCGTGCCCGGTCTCGGCGGTGGCGGTCGCGTCGAGGCGCCCGTCGCGCAGCCGCGCGTGTGCCGACAGCCAGTCCAGCGGCAGGCCGGGCAACGGCGGCCGCAGCACGGCCGCGTGCAGGTCGGCCGCCGAAACGTCGCCCGCCGCCGACGCCACGACCCGGCCGGTGAGGGCGAACGGAAAGGAGGCGGCGTCGCCCGGCGTGGCGGTGCCATCGAGTCGCAGGTCGGCGGCGTGGCGTCCAGGGTCGGCGGCGGCAACCGACGCCGAGCCTTCGGCCTCGATTCGTCCGCGCGGCGCGGCGAGGGTCAGCCAGACATCCTCCAGGTCCAGGCGGTCCACGGTCCAGGCGGGCAGGGCCGATGGCGCGCCGTCGCCGGGCGACGGATGAACGATCGGCCCGCCGGAGATGCCGAGGGTCGCGCCGTCCCAGGTCAGGCCGACCGACAGGCCGTCCACCCGCACCGCGGCGATGCGCCGACCCATCAGGCCACGCGGATCGACGGTCACCCGCAGCCGGTCCGCCGCCAGTCCGTCGGCAAGGCGCAGATCGCGCAGGGAAAGCCCGCTCCAGTCGACGTCGATCCGGCCGAGCCGGGCCTCCGGAAACCCGGCTTCGGCGAGTCGCTTGACCGCCTCCCCGCGCAACCAGGGACCGGCCGAATGGAGGGTCAGCAGGCCGCCGGCGAGGATCACGCCAAGACCCGCCGCGACCCGCGCCAAGGGTCCGATGCGTCGTCGCCGCGCCGTCGCGTCGCCGGCCATGGCGGGGTCCTTTCTCGGAAGTGGTCGGGCGCCTTCGCGAAGGCTATAATCCCGCCCCGGCCAAGGCAAACCCCCAGGAAGGCGGATGTCCGAACTGTCGCCCAACAACGCGCCACCGGCGCTGGAAAACGCCTTCGAGGTGGCGTTCTGGTTCTACGACGCGGCGCTCAACGCCAACGAATACCTGCAACCCCAGAAGATGCACCGGTTGCTGTTCCTGGCCCAGGCCTATTTCGCGGTCGCCTACGCCGGGCGCCGCCTGATGCCGGCGGTCTTCGTGGCCGACGACATGGGACCCATCGAGCCCAACCTCTACGCGGCGTTCAGCGCGGGTCGTCCGGCCGTCGAGACCCTGGGCGGTTTCCCCGAGCAGGTGGAGATGTTCCTGGACAGCATCTGGCGCCGCTTCGGGCATCACTCGGCCGATCATCTGACCCAGATCGCCAAGTCCACGGAGGGTTTCGTCGAGGCCCTGAGGCGTGGCCCGCGCGGCGTGATCCCGCTCACCGACATGCGGCGCGATTTCAGCCGCGCCACCGCCGCGCCGCCGGTCCAGAAGGTGATGCGCTCAAAGGTGATGCGCTCGCACACCGGCAAGCCGGTGGCGGTCACCGCCTGGTTGCCCGGCACCAAGCCCAGCGAATCGCCGGACTCCGACGGCGCCCCGGGTAGCCGGACCGACGACTGGATCGGCCAGGCCACCCGGCCGCGCAAGCCGGGGAAGCGATAAGCGCCCGCCACTCCCGCGCCTAAACGTGGATCGCCCGGCCGGCGACGTCGAGCGCCGCCTCCTTGACCGCCTCGAACAGCCCCGGGTGGGCGTGGCAGGTGCGCGCCAGATCCTCGGCCGAGCCGCCGAACTCCATGCACAGCACCGCCTCCTGGATCAACTCGCCGGCCTGCGGGGCGACGACATGACAGCCCAGCACCCGGTCGGTGCGGGCGTCGGCCAGGATCTTCACGAATCCGTCGGCGTCGGCGTTGCAGCGGGCCCGCGAGTTGGCGGTCATCGGGAACTTGCCCACCTTGTAGTCGATTCCGGCCTCCTTCAACGTTTCCTCGGAATGGCCGACCGCCGCCGCCTCGGGATGGGTGTAGATCACGCCCGGGATGGTCTCGTAGGCCACGTGACCGGCCTTTCCGGCCACCAGTTCGGCCACCGCGATTCCCTCCTCCTCGGCCTTGTGGGCCAGCATCGGACCGCCGATCACATCGCCGATGGCGAAGATGCCCGGAACGTTGGTTTGCAGGTCGCGGTCGACCTTCACGAAGCCCTTGGCGTCCTGTTCGATCCCGGCGCTCTGGAGGCCCAGGCCCTCGGTGTGGGGGCGCCGTCCCACGGCGACGAGCATCACCTCGCTCTTGAGAATCTCCGTTTCGCCGCCGTCGCGCGGCTCCAGGTTCAGGGTGACCTGGGTCTTGCTCGCCTTGGCGGCGGTGACCTTGCTCGACAGCCTGAACGCCATGCCCTGTTTCTTCAGTATCCTGCGCATGGTCTTGCGCACCTCGGCGTCCATGCCGGGCAGGATGTCGTCCAGGAACTCGATCACCGTCACCTCGGCCCCCAGGCGATTCCACACCGAGCCCAGTTCGAGTCCGATCACGCCGCCGCCGATCACGGCCAGGGTCTTCGGCACCTTCGTCAGGGCCAGCGCCCCGGTGGACGACACGATGCGGTTCTCGTCGACGGCGATTCCCGGCAGGGTGGCGGACTCGGAGCCGGTGGCGATCAGGATGTTCTCGGTTTTCAGGGTGGCCGGCTCCCCGCCCTCGATGTCGACCGATACGTTGCTGCCGATGCGCCCGGTGCCCCGGACGTAGTCGACCTTGTTTTTCCTGAACAGGAACTCGATGCCCTTGGTGAGGTCGCCGACCACCTTGTCCTTGCGCGCCATCATGGTGTCCAGGTCGAGTTTCGGGCTCACCTTGATCCCGTGCGCCTCCAGGTGGCGGGACGCGGTCTCGAAATGGTGCGACGACTGCAACAGCGCCTTGGACGGAATGCAGCCCACGTTGAGGCAGGTGCCGCCGAGCGTTCCGCGCTTCTCCACGCAGGCCACCTTGAGGCCCAGTTGGGCGGCGCGGATGGCGGCCACGTAACCGCCCGGTCCGCCGCCGATGACCACGAGGTCGTAGCTGGTTTCGCTCATGTCTGGGTCCTTACGTGACGAGCATGATCCGGTTCGGGTCCTCGACGCATTCCTTGACCCGGACCAGGAACGACACCGCCTCGCGGCCGTCGATGATCCGGTGATCGTAGGACAGCGCCAAATACATCATCGGCCGCGCCGCGATGGTGCCGTCCGGCATCACCATCGGCCGCATCTGCATCTTGTGCATGCCCAGGATGCCGGACTGCGGCGGATTGAGGATCGGGGTGGAGAGCAGCGAGCCGAAGATGCCGCCGTTGGAGATCGTGAAGGTGCCGCCCTGCATCTCCTCGATCTTCAGGGTTCCGTTGCGGGCCCGCAGGCCGAAGTCCTTGATCCTGGCCTCGATGGCGTCGAACGACATTTGGTCGGCGTCGCGGATGACCGGCACCACCAGGCCCTGCGGCGAGCCCACCGCGACCGCGATGTCATAGTGGTTCTTGTAGACGATATCGTCGCCGCGGATTTCCGCGTTGACGGCCGGCCATTCAACGAGCGCCGCGCAGACCGCGCGCACGAAGATCGACATGAACCCGAGCTTCACGCCGTGCCGTTTCTCGAACAGGTCATTATAGCGGTTGCGCAGGGCGATCGCCTCGGTCATGTCGACCTCGTTGAACGTGGTCAGCATGGCCGCCGTGGCCTGGGCCGCCTTGAGGCGGGTCGCGACCATCTTGCGCAGGCGCGTCATCCGCACCCGCTCCTCGCGCGGGTCGTCGAAGGTCGGCGCGGCGGGCGCCGCCGGCTCGGCGTCCTGGACCGGCGCCGGCACGGGCGTTGGCGCGGGCGCCGGCACGGCCGCCGGGTCCTCGCGCCGCGCGCCGCCCGAGGCGGCGGCGGCCAGGGCATCCTCCTTGGTGATCCGGCCGCCCTTGCCGGTGCCGGGGATCCTTTCCGGGTCGAGGTCGTTCTCCTCGACGATCCGCCGCACCGCCGGCGACAGCACGCCCTCGGCGCGCGGACGCGGCGGCTCGGCCGGCGGCGGTGCCTCGGCGGTGCCCGGACCGTCGTCGGGCGGCGACGCGGCCTCGGCCGTCGAGGGCCTGGCCGCCGCGTCGGCCTCGCCGATCACGCCGAGCAGGGCGCCCACTTCCACCTCCGCGCCTTCCGGAACCGCGATGTCGAGCAGGGTTCCGGCCACCGGCGCGTTGACTTCCAGCGTCACCTTGTCGGTTTCCAGCTCGACCAGCGGCTCGTCGGCCGCCACGCCGTCGCCAACCTTCTTGAGCCATTTGGCGATCGTGGCCTCGGAGACCGATTCGCCCAGGGCTGGAACCTTGATTTGCGTCGACATCGTTTCCTCGGTTTTCTCGGCGGATCAGCGCGGTGCAAGCGGGCGGAAGGGCTGGATGAGCCGCTCGGCGGGTTCGGCCAGGGCGAAGTGGACCAGGGCCTCCTGCTCCTGTCGGTGCACGCTGGCCAGCCCGGTGGCCGGCGACGCGGAGGCCTTGCGCCCCACGTAGAGCGGCAGCCGCTGGTCGTGCCGCATGGTGCCCAGGATATCGGTCAGGCGCGGCAGCACGAAGGTCCAGGCGCCCATGTTCGCCGATTCCTCCTGGCACCACACGATCTCGGCTCCGGGATAGCGCGCCAACTGCGTCATCACGCCCTTGCGCGGCCAGGGGTAGAGTTGCTCGACCCTAAGGATCGCCACGTCGTCGATCCCGGCGTCGCGACGCGCTTGCAGGAGGTCGTAATAGACCTTGCCGGAACACAGCACCACCCGCCGCACGGTGCCGTTCAGCTTGTCGATCTCGGGCAGGACGCGACGGAACCGGGTGCCGGTCGCCATGTCGGCCAGATCGGACACCACAAGCTTGTGGCGCAACAGCGACTTCGGCGTCATCACGATCAGCGGCTTGCGGAAATTGCGTCGCACCTGGCGGCGCAGCACGTGGAAGTAGTTGGCCGGAGTGGTCACGTTGACCACCTGCAGGTTATCCTCGGCGCACAGTTGAAGATAACGTTCCAGGCGGGCCGACGAATGCTCCGGACCCTGGCCTTCCATGCCGTGCGGCAGCAGCAGGATCAGGCCGCAGAAACGCAGCCACTTGGATTCGCCGGAACTGATGAACTGGTCGATGATCACCTGGGCGCCGTTGGCGAAATCGCCGAACTGGGCCTCCCAGAGCACCAGGGTATGCGGGTCGTCGAGCGCGTATCCATATTCGAAGCCGAGCACGCCGGCCTCGGACAGCGGGCTGTCGAGGACCTCGAAGGTGCCCTGGCCCTCGCAGATCTCGCGTAGCGGAAAGTACTTCTCCTCGTTGACCTGATCGATCAGAACCGAATGGCGCTGCGAGAAGGTGCCGCGCCCGGAATCCTGGCCCGACAGGCGCACGTTGGTGCCCTCGGTCATCAGGGTGCCGAAGGCCAGCGCCTCGGCGGTCGCCCAGTCGATTCCCTGGCCGGTGTCGATCATCTTGCGCTTGGCGTCGAGCTGGCGCGCGATCTTGGGGTGCAGGTTGAAGTTGTCGGGCTTGCGGGCGATGGCGTGTCCGACGGTGAGCAGAAGCGGCGGCGGCACGGCGGTGTCGTCCTCGCGCAACTCCTCGTCCTCGTCGAGGCGCACCAGGCCATCCCACACGCCCTCCAGCCAATCGGCCTTGTTGGGGCGGTAGGCGCCGGCGGATTCGAAATCGGCCTCCAGCTTGGCCTCGAACTCGGCCTCCATGGTCTCGGCGTCCTGGGCCGTCAGCACGCCGTCGTGGATCAGGGCATCGCGGTAGATGTCCAGGGTCCGCGGGTGCTTGGCGATGGCGCGGTACATCACCGGCTGGGTGAACATCGGCTCGTCGCCCTCGTTGTGGCCGTGACGACGGTAGCAGAACATGTCGATTACCACGTCGCGCTTGAAGCGGTGGCGGAACTCGGTGGCCAGCTTGGCCACGTGCACCACGGCTTCCGGGTCGTCGCCGTTAACGTGGAAAATCGGTGCCTGGATCATCTTCGCGATGTCGGAGCAATAGGGCGACGAACGGCTCTTCGACGGCACCGTGGTGAAGCCGATCTGGTTATTGACGATGAAGTGAATGGTGCCGCCGGTCCGATAGCCCTCGAGCTGGCTCATCTCCAGGGTCTCGGCGACCAGTCCCTGGCCGGCGAAGGCGGCGTCGCCGTGCATCAGCAGCGCCATCACCTGGCCGCGTTCGGCGTCGCCACGGCGGGTCTGCTTGGAACGCACCTTGCCGACCACCACCGGATTGACCGCCTCCAGATGCGACGGATTGGCGGCCAGCGACAGATGCACGCGGTTGCCGTCGAACACCCGATCGGCCGAGGCGCCCAGGTGATACTTGACGTCGCCCGAGCCGAGAACCCCCTCGGGATTGGCGGCCAGCCCGTGGAATTCGGCGAAGATCGCCCGGTAGGGCTTGCACATCACCGAGGCCAGGACGTTGAGGCGGCCGCGATGCGGCATCCCGAACACCACCTCCTTGACCCCGAGTTGCGAGCCCCGCTTGACGATTTGCTCCAGCGCCGCGATCATCGATTCGCCGCCGTCCAGCCCGAACCGCTTGGTGCCCTTCCATTTCTTGTCCAGGAACCGCTCGAAACCCTCGGCCTCGACCAGCCGCTGGTAGATGGTCCGCCGCCCCAGGTGGGTGAAGTTGCGGCGGCTGGGAAGATCCTCGACATGCTGGCGGATCCAGGCCTTTTCGTCGGCGTCCTGGATATGCATGAACTCGACGCCGATGGTGTCGCAGTAGGTCGCCTTGAGGATGACCAGGATGTCCTTGAGGGTCGCGGTCTCCAGGCCGAGCTGGTAGTCGATGAAGATCGGCCGGTCCAGGTCGTCCTCGGTGAACCCGTAGTATTTGTAGTCGAGTTCCGGATGGTAGCTCTTGCCCTCCAGCCCGAGCGGATCGAAGTTGGCGATCAGGTGGCCGCGCACCCGGTAGGTGCGAATCATCATCAGGGCGCGGATGGTGTCGCGCGCCGCGTTGCGCAGTTCGTCCACCGACCACGATTGGCGCGGTCCCTGGGCCGCCGGCTTGGCCGCCGCCCCGCCCGGGGCGCCGATCACCATCGCTCCGGAAGGTGCCCAGGTGGCGCCGCGCAACTCGTCGAGCACCGCCCGGCCATCCTCCTCCAACTCGCCGAAGAAACCGGCCCAGGCGGCGTCCACGTCGTTCGGGTTGCCGAGATAGCGGCCGTAAAGCTCGGCGATGTAGGTGGCGTTGGAACCGGAGAGCAGGGTGTCCAAGGTCGGTTTCATTCGAACGTCGGTGGCGTGGGCCGGGTCGCCCGGTCCCGGGACGCCACCGCCTCCCGTGAGGGTTGACCGCGGGGCGGGGAAATGGGGGATTATCCCCCCATCGCCTTCAACATTGTGCTGCCAAGCGACGCCGGAGAATCGGCGACGTGGATTCCGGCCGCCCGCAGGGCATCGATCTTGGCCGGCGCCGTGCCCTTGCCGCCGGAAATGATGGCCCCGGCGTGGCCCATCCGCTTGCCCGGCGGAGCGGTGACCCCGGCGATGAAGCCGACCGCCGGCTTCTTGCAGCCGGAGTCCTTGTAGAACTGCGCCGCGTCCTCCTCCGCCGAGCCACCGATCTCGCCGATCATCACGATGCCCTCGGTCTCGTCGTCCTCGATGAACAGCGACAGGCAATCGATAAAGTTGGTGCCGTTCACCGGATCACCGCCGATGCCGATGCAGGTCGACTGGCCGAGTCCGGCGGTGGTCGTTTGGGCCACCGCCTCGTAGGTCAGGGTCCCCGAGCGCGACACGATGCCGATCTTGCCGCGTCGATGGATATGCCCCGGCATGATGCCGATCTTGCAGGCGTCCGGGGTGATTATACCCGGGCAGTTGGGGCCAATCAAACGAGTATTTTTTCCGGCCATGCCTCTTTTGACGCGCACCATGTCGAGGACCGGGATGCCCTCCGTGATGCAAACCGCCAGGGCCACTCCGGCGTCGACCGCCTCCAGGATGGCATCGGCGGCGAACGGCGGCGGCACGTAGATCACCGAGGCATCGGCCCCGGTCTCGGCCACCGCGTCGGCCACGGTGTCGAACACCGGCAGGTCGAGATGGGTGGTGCCGCCCTTGCCGGGCGTCACGCCGCCGACCATCCGGGTGCCGTAGGCGATCGCCTGTTCGGAGTGGAAGGTGCCCTGGCTTCCGGTGAACCCCTGACAAACGACCTTGGTATTGGAATCAACCAGAACAGCCATGCTATGCGGCCTCCTTCACAGCCTTGACCACCTTTTCGGCGGCGTCCGCGAGATTATCGGCCGACACGATCGGCAGTCCCGACTCGGCGAGAATTTTCTTGCCGAGGTCGACGTTGGTGCCCTCCAGGCGGACCACGAGCGGCACGTTGAGACTGACCTCTCGGGCCGCCGCGACCACGCCCTCGGCGATCACGTCGCAGCGCATGATGCCCCCGAAGATGTTGACCAGGATGCCTTCCACCTTGGGGTCGCGCAGGATGATCTTGAACGCCTCGGTGACCCGTTCCTTGGTGGCGCCACCGCCGACGTCCAGGAAGTTGGCCGGCTCGGCGCCGTACAACTTGATGATGTCCATGGTCGCCATGGCGAGGCCCGCCCCGTTGACCATGCAGCCGATGCTGCCGTCGAGGCGGATGTAGTTGAGGCCGTGCCGCGCCGCCTCCAGCTCAGCCGGGTCCTCCTCGTCCTCGTCGCGCAGCTCCTCGATGTCCTTGTGCCGGAACAGGGCGTTGGAATCGAGGTTCATCTTGCAGTCGAGCGGCAGCACCTGGCCGTCGCCGGTGACGACCAACGGGTTGATCTCCAGCAGCGAGCAGTCGAGTTCGACGAACGCCTTGTAGAGGGACATCAGCATCTTGCCGAACGCGCCGACCTGCTTGCCCTCGAGTTGCAGCGCGAAGCCGACCTTGCGGCACTGATAGCCTTGCAGGCCGAGCGCCGGATCGATCGCCTCGGTGGTGATTTTTTCCGGCGTCGCGGCGGCCACGTCCTCGATGTTCATGCCGCCCTCGGTGGAGGCCATGATGGTGACCTGGCTGGTCGCCCGGTCGATCAGCATCGACAGGTAAAGCTCGCGCTTGATGTCGCAGCCGGCCTCGATGTAGACGCGCTTGACCTGCTTGCCTTCGGGGCCGGTCTGATGGGTGACCAGGGTGTTGCCGAGCATGCCCTGGAGATTGTCGGCCACGTCCTCGAGCGAGGTCGAGACCCGGACGCCGCCCTTGCCGTCCGGATCCTCCTTGAATCTGCCCTTGCCGCGCCCGCCGGCGTGAATCTGCGACTTGACCACCCACACCGGGCCGCCGAGTTGCTTGGCGATCGCCTGCGCCTCGTCGCGGGTGTAGGCCACGCCGCCGTCGGGCACCGGCACGCCGTACTTCTTGATCAGCTGCTTGGCCTGATATTCGTGAACGTTCATGTTGGCGGCGCTCCCTAGCCCATCAGACCGCGAGTGATCTCGATCAGTCCCTTGACGGCGTCGACCGATTTCATGAAGGCGGCCTTCTCGTCGTTGTCCAACTCGATCTCGACCACCCGTTCGACGCCGCCGGCGCCGATCACCACCGGCACCCCGACGTAAACGCCGTCGACCCCGTACTGCCCTTCCAGATAGGCCGCGCAGGGCATCACCCGCTTCTGGTCCCGGAGGTAGGATTCGGCCATCTGAATGCCGGCTGCCGCCGGGGCGTAGAAGGCCGAGCCGGTTTTCAGCAGGCCGACGATCTCGGCGCCGCCGTTGGCGGTGCGCTTCGCGATGGCGTCCATCTTGTCCTGGGTCGACCAGCCCATGCGGACCAGATCGGGGACCGGAATGCCGGCCACCGCCGAATAGCGCAGCAGCGGCACCATGGTGTCGCCGTGGCCGCGGAGCACGAAGGCGGTCACGTCCTCCACCGAGACCCCGAACTCCTGGGCCAGGAAATAACGGAAGCGGGCCGAATCGAGAACCCCGGCCATGCCGACCACCATGTGATGCGGTTGCCCGGTCACCTCGCGCAGGGCCCAGACCATGGCATCCAGCGGGTTGGTGATGCAGATCACGAAGGCGTCCGGGCAGTTGGCCTTGATGCCCTCGCCGACCGCCTTCATCACCTTGGCGTTGACCTCGATCAGGTCGTCGCGGCTCATGCCCGGCTTGCGCGGCACCCCGGCGGTGACGATCACCACGTCGGCCCCCGCGAGGTCCGCGTAATCATTGGTGCCGGCGAGATCGGCGTTGACCGCCTCGACCGGAGTCGCCTGCGCGATGTCCAGGCCCTTGCCCTGCGGCAGGCCCTCGGCGATGTCGAACATCACCACGTCGCCCAGTTGCTTCAAGGCCACCAGATGGGCCAGCGTGCCCCCGATGTTACCCGCGCCGACGAGCGCGATTTTGCTGCGTGCCATGGATACTCCCTCTCCAGCTGTGCGTGAAATGTCCCGCGATGCGTTGCGCGGCAGCGCCCGTCCCGCAGAATCGAGACTTCCACGGCGCAAAAAACCACCGGTCAGTGTAGTAGCGCGATTCATCCGCCAGGGCAAGGGGGATTAGCGAAATTCAACGTAAGTAAAACATTCGATTTATGTAATAAACGCCTTGGCTGTCGCGCGGCGGCACGCTCTATTCCACGTCGAGCTGACGGCCGGCGCTGACGATGATTTCCCCGAATTCGCGCAGGAACACCGAGCCCTTCACGGTGCGCTGCATGAGTACGCTGCGGCGGTCCGTGTCGTCAACCTTGCGGCGCACCAGCTCAAGTTCGCTCAACCGATCGATGGCCCGCGTGATGGCCGGCTTGGAGACATTGAGAATCTGCGCCAAGCCGCGCACCGTATGCGGGGGCTGGGTCAGATAGATGGTCAGCAGGACCGCCATCTGGCGGGCCGACAGGTCCGGTGCCTCGCGGCTGACGCTGGTGACCATGGCGCGGCGCCACAGGTCCAGGGCCTGTATCTCGTTCAACTCGATACTCACCGTGGCCTCCGATTCGTTGCGAGGGCGCAATTGTTACCTTGTCGTCGGCAACGCGGCAAGCCTGATTCTTAAGGTGAAACGTTTTTTGCGGCATTCGCGTGGCGCTCCGCGATCATCGCGAACAGGGCGCGCAGGCCCTGCGCCTCGCCGCCGTGCGGGCGGCCCGGGCGGGCCGTCGCGTTCCACGCCATCATGTCGATGTGGATCCAGGGAATGCCGGGGGCGACGAATTCCCGCAGAAACAGGGCGGCGGTCAGGGCGCCCCCGTAACGGCTCTCGGCGTCGTTGGTGAGGTCGGCCGTCTTGCCGTCGATCTGCTCGCGGTAGGGGGTCCACAGGGGCAGCCGCCACAACGGGTCGGCGGTCCGCCGGGCGGCGTCGAGCAGCGCCGTGGCCACCGCGTCGTCGTTGCAGAACAGGGCCGGCAGGTCGGCGCCGAGGGCGACCCGGGCCGCCCCGGTCAGGGTCGCGCAGTCGATCAGCAGGTCCGGCGTCTCGCGGCTCGCCTCGGCCAGGGCGTCGGCCAGGATCACCCGCCCCTCGGCATCGGTATGGCCGATCTCCACCGTCTTTCCGGCCCGCGTGGGGATCACGTCGAGCGGCCGCAGCGCGTTGCCGGAAATGCTGTTCTCGACCGCCGGAATCAGCACCCGCAGACGCAGCGGCAGGTCGGCCTCCATGATCATCCGGGCGAGGCCCAGCACGTGCGCCGCGCCGCCCATGTCCTTTTTCATGGTCTTCATGAACTCGGCCGGCTTGATGTCGAGACCGCCGCTGTCGAAGCACACCCCCTTGCCGACCAGGGTCAGGCGCGGCGCCGACGGGTCGCCCCAGGTCAGGTCGATCAGGCGCGGCGCCTCGGCGGCGGCGCGGCCGACCGCGTGGATCGCCGGATAGTCCTCGCCCAGCAGGTCGTTGCCG
>JANQIL010000007.1 GCA_028282245.1 Magnetospira sp. | reverse complement strand
GCAAGTACGCGGCCACCGACGAGAAGCACGATCCGGCCGTGGAATCGGACCTGGGCGGCGCGCTGGTCACCGCGCGCGGCATCGAGGTCGGGCACATCTTCTATTTCGGAACCAAGTACTCGGCCAAGCTGGGCGCCGTCGTGCGGGGCCCCGGCGACGAGGACATCACGGTCGAGATGGGCTCCTATGGAATCGGCGTGTCGCGCCTGGTCGGCGCCATCATCGAGGCCAGCCACGACGATTCCGGGATCATCTGGCCGGACGGCGTGGCGCCGTTCCGGGCCGGACTGATCAACCTCAAGAGCGGCGATGCCGCTTGCGACGCCGCCTGCGAACGCCTGTACGGCGACCTGACGGCGGCCGGAGTGGACGTCCTCTACGACGACCGGCCGGAACGGGCCGGCGTGAAATTCGCCGACATGGACCTCGTCGGCCTGCCGTGGCAACTGGTGGTCGGGCCACGCGGGGTCAAGGACGGCCGGGTCGAACTTAAGCGCCGGGCATCCGGAGAGAAGACCGAACTGTCGTCCGGCGACGCGGTGGCCAGACTGGCCGATCGGGGATAGCGGCGTGATCCGACCCTTCGAGTGGATGCTGGCCCTGCGCTACCTGCGAGCGCGCCGTCAGGAAGGGTTCATCTCGGTGATCGCCTGGTTCTCGCTGCTCGGCATCATGCTCGGCGTCGCGACCCTGATTATCGTGATGTCGGTCATGAACGGCTTCCGCGAGGAACTGCTGAGCCGCATTCTCGGCCTCAACGGGCACCTGACGGTGCAGGCGGGACCGGAGGGGCTGGCCGACTTCGACCCCCTCGCCGAGGCGGTGCGCCGCGTCGACGGGGTGACCCTGGTCACTCCGGTGATCGAGGGCCAGGTCATGGCGACCGCGCGCGGGGTCGCCAACGGCGCCCTCGTGCGCGGCCTGCGGGCCGAAGACCTGCGCCGTCGCGGCATGTTGGCCGACAGCCTGCGAACCGGGTCGCTGGACGATTTCGCGGGCGGCGACGCGGTCATCGTCGGCAGCCGGCTGGCCGGTCGGATGGGTCTGATGGTTGGGGACCGGATCACCCTGATCTCGCCCAAGGGCAACGTGACCGCATTCGGCACGGTGCCCCGCATGCGCGCCTACCGCATCGTCGGAACCTTCGAGATCGGCATGCACGAATACGATTCGACCTTCGTCTTCATGCCGCTCGACGCGGCGCAGACGTATTTCCGGTTGCCCGGCAAGGTATCGCACCTGGAGGTGATGATCCGCGACCCCTACGACATCGGGGCGCGTCGGGCGGAGATCGCGGCGGCCACTCCGGGAGCCGGCCGGGTCCACGACTGGCAGCAGACCAACCGCAGCTTCTTCAACGCGCTGCAGGTCGAGCGCAACGTGATGTTCCTGATCCTTACCCTGATCATCGTGGTCGCCGCCTTCAACATCGTCTCGTCGATGATCATGCTGGTCAAGGACAAGACCCGCGACATCGCGATCCTGCGCACCATGGGGGCCGGACGCGGCTCGGTCATGCGGGTGTTCCTCATCGCCGGAGCCAGCGTCGGGATCATCGGCACCGCCGCCGGATTCGTGCTCGGGCTGGTATTCTGCCTCAACATCGAGACCATCCGGCAGACCATCCAGATGCTGACCGGCAGTGATCTGTTCAGCGCCGAAATCTACTTCCTGTCCAAGCTGCCGGCCAAGATCGACCCGTGGGAGGTGACGACGGTGGTGATCATGGCCCTCGTTCTCACCTTCCTGGCCACCCTCTATCCGTCCTGGCGGGCGGCCCGCCTCGACCCGGTGGAGGCGCTGCGCTATGAGTGACGGCGCGGCGCCGGTGCTGCACCTCGACGCCATCCAACGCACTTTCACGCAGGGCCAGAACGTGCTGCCGGTCCTGCGCGGCGCCTCGCTGACCGTGCGCGGCGGCGAGATCGTCGCCCTGGTCGGCCCCTCGGGCGCCGGCAAGTCCACCCTGCTTCATATCGCCGGCCTGCTGGAGCCGCCGGACGGCGGCTCGGTTCGCATCGACGGCCGCGAATGCGGGACCCTGAGCGACGGCGAGCGTACCCGCCTGCGCCGCGTCGACCTGGGATTCGTCTACCAGCACCATTATCTGCTGCCCGAGTTCTCGGCCCTTGAAAACATCGTCGTCCCGCAGCGCATCAACGGCCTGGGGCGGGCCGAGGCGACCGAGCGGGCGACCCAGCTCCTGCAAATGATGGGACTCGAGGACAGGGCCGACCATCGTCCGGCGCGGCTGTCCGGCGGCGAGCAGCAGCGGGTCGCCATTGCCCGTGCCCTGGCCAACGCGCCGCGCCTGCTGCTGGCCGACGAGCCAACCGGCAACCTGGATCCACAGACCGCCGGTCAGGTATTCGACCTTTTGTTGAAGCTCTGCAAGGGAGCCGGCCTAGCCGCCGTGATCGCCACCCACAACCCGGACCTGGCGGCCCGCATGGACCGCACGGTGCGGCTTCGCGACGGGCGCCTGGACCCTACCGGACCGGATCAAGACATCACAAATCGGTAATTTGCCGAGATGTTCCGCGCGCTTCAGAATTGTCAACAATGAAACTGGGGCTTTGCGGTTCGATCGACCATGTCCGATAATGACACCTGCCATGACGATGCGCCATCGCGCAGGGACTTGAACCCGTCCGAGAGCATCGACCTGCTGGCGGCCATTATCGACGCCTTGCCCGCCGTGATCAGCGCCAAGGATCGCAATTCCCGATACTTGGTGATGAACCGGTATCAGGCGGAACTCTATGGCACCACACCCGAGGACGCGGTGGGACGCACGGCCGGCGAACTACTGGGCGAGGGGTACGGCGCCTACACGGCGGCGCGCGACCGCATCGTGATGGAAACCGGACGTCCTCTCCTTCCCTATGAAGAGACCTATCCCGACACCCACGGGATCGAGCACGACTGGCTGACCACCAAGGTGCCACTGAAGGATGCCGATGGCACGGTGCGCGGCATCGCCTCGGTATCGCTGGACATTTCCGACCGTAAGCGCGCCGAGCAGGACCTGATCGGCAAGAGCGTCGCCCTGGAACGGGTCAACGCCGAACTGGTCCGGCTGACCCGCGCCGCCACCCACGACCTCCGGGAGCCGGTGCGCCAGATCATGAGCCACGTGCAACTGATGGCCCGCCAGCTCGGCGACGGCCTGCCGGACTCGGCCCGCGAGCACCTGGCGTTCGCCCTCGAGGGAGCGGCGCGGCTCGACAAGCTGTTCGAGGGCTTCATAGCCTACGCGCATCTGGACTCCCAGCACACCGTAAGGGCGGCGGTCGACCTCGACGCCGTTCTGGACGACACCCTGGCCCGTATGGAGGCCCACATCCGGGCCACCGACGCGCGGATCACCCGCGAACCGCTGCCGCGCGTCACGGCAAGCAGGGAGCATATGTCCCTGCTGTTCGAACAGTTGCTATCCAACGCGCTGAAATTCCGCCATCCAGAACGGGCGCCGGAAATCCACCTGATCGCGCGCCCGCGCAAGGCGGACCACGCGATTTGCGTCGCCGACAACGGGATGGGAATCGAGCCGCGCTACCAGAAGCGCGTTTTCGAGATTTTCGAGCGCCTCAATCCCCGCGAGATGTTCCCCGGCGAGGGGATCGGCCTCGCCATCTGCCAGAAAATCGTCGAGATGCATGGCGGCCGAATCCAATGCCAATCGAACCCCGGCGAAGGCTCCTGCTTCACCTTCACCATACGGGCGCCGTAACGGCGGATGGCGGCTTAGGATCTGTCGACCATCATCTTGATGTCCTGAGTCCGCCGCCGCCCTTCGGCTTGTGCCGCCACCAGCCGTTTTCGTTGACCGAAAAGATCGGGGCGTAATGATGGATCCGGCCGGAGTCCACGACCAGCGAGAGCTGGTTATCCAGAATCCTGAACCCGCCATCCATCTCGACCGCCAGAACGGCGTGCATGACTTTCAGGTTCATGTCGCGCAGGATCACGATGCGCAGCCGATCCGGGGTCCAGCCGAGCGCGCGCAGGGTCAGGTACTTGGCGATCGAATAGTCCTCGCAATCGCCGTACTTGCTGAAGAACTCCTGCGGAATCGCCCAGTAATCCTTGACTCCCCAATTCACCGGATCGACCACGTAGCGATACCTGTTGAGAAACCGGTTGACGATGTTGAGTTGCGTTTTTTCCGGTTTGCCGCGAGCTTTCTCGATCATCTCGAACCAGAACGAAAACTTGCAGGCCTTCGAGGTCCGATCGGCGCAGCTGCCTTCGAGTGCCTTCTCGTTCCGAAAATACCGCTCCAGGGATCCGGTCCATTTCGGGAACGGCTTCAGGTCGCCATGCGGCGTTTCCTCGCTGTCGAACAGGCTCGGCGCCGCCGCCGAGTCGGACTGCCAGATGGCCGCCGCCAGGACCGCCGACAGGACGAGCGCCCAGATGCCTGGGCGGCGAAACCCGGTGGTTCGGAACGGTCGTGGCATCGGCGGCGCTCCCCGGCCAAACTCGGCTTGAATTATAGGCACCGTGCCCGGAAAATGTAGCATGCGTCGTTCTCCCCGCGCCACGCGGGGCGCGGGCGGTGGGGTATTGCCATTCCGGGGGAGAGGAACCGGCCGATGAGCACGTCCGTTGCCGACACCGACGATCAGGGCGCCGGCCGGCGGGCCAGGCTGATCGTCACCGGCGCCCTGGCGGCGTTGATGGCGATCATGGCGGCCGGGGTATGGGGGGTCGACCGGTTCATCGACATCGAACGCCAGCGCGAGACGCAGGCCTGGCAGGTGCGTCTCGGAATCATCGCCGACAGCCGGGCCGAGGCGGTCCACGGCTGGCTCGACGCGCAGTTCGGGGTGATCAAGGGGCTGGCCGAAAACGCCTCCCTGCAAATCTATCTGACCGAACTCTCGCTGCTTTCCGAAAACGGCGCCGCCGGCATGCGGGAGTCGCCTCCCGAGGCCCGGTTCCTGGAGAATCTGCTGCTGGTCGCCGCCCATCAGGGCGGCTTCCTGGCCGCCGCGCCGCCGCGTGTCATACCGGCCAACGTCAGCCAGGCCGGCCAGGCGGGCATCGCCCTGACAAACGCCGACGGCAGTCAGGTGCACGCCACCACCCCCGACATGCCGCCGATCAGCGGTCGCTTCCGGGCCGCCATGGACGAGGCGGCCGACAAGGGGGGGCCGGTGCTGATCGACATCTTCGAGGCGCCGGCCGGTCCCAGCATCGGCTTCGTGGTTCCCATCTACGGCATCCAGGACGATGCCACGACGGCCGGCAACCTGGGCTTCGCGGTCGGCCAGAAGCGGATCGGCGACGATTTCCACGGCGCCCTCGCGCAGCCGGGCGACATTTCCGAGAGCGGCGAGACCCTTTTGGCGCGACGCGACGACAACGTCGTCGTCTATCTGTCGCCGCTGGCCGACGGCACCCCCGCGTTCAAGCGCAGACTGGCCGCCGACACTCCGGACCTCGCCGCCGCCTTCGCCCTGGACAGCCCGGGCGGATTCGCCGAACTGATCGACTACGGCGGCACCACGGTGCTGGCGACCGGGCGCGCGGTGGCCGGGACGCCATGGGCGGTGGTCCGCAAGATCGACAGCGCCGAGGCCCTGGCGGCCACCGACAGCCGCCTGACAACCCTGCTCTACGTGATCGTCTCGATCATTCTCATGGTCGGCGTCGCCGTCGTCCTGGCATGGCGGCACGGCACCTCGGTACGCACCGCCCGGGCAATGGGCGAAATGGCGGTGACGCTCGAACGGTTCACCAATTTCTCCAAGTTCCTGACCGCGGTGACCGACGGACACCCGGCGATGATCGGCGCGGTATCGGCGGACACCAGATATACCTTCGCCAATCGATGGGTGGCCGAGGCCGGCGGCATTTCCAAGGACGAGGTGGTCGGCAAGACCATGGCCGGGGTGATCGGCCCGGTGAAGGCGCGCGAGATCGAGCGCGTCAACAAGCGCATGCTGCGCACGCTCGACGGCGCGTCGCCGGAGAAGCGGTTCGACGCGGTCGAGCAGGTTCTCACCTTCGAGGAGGCGGGCGGGCGGCGCAGCATCATCCAGGGCCATTTCCTGCCGCTGCGCGGGGACCGCGATTTTCCGCCGGCCGTTCTGCACATCCTGCAGGACATCACCGAGGCGGTGGAGGAACGCGACAAGCGGTGGCGGACCATGCGCAAGCTGGTCAACACCCTGGTTTCCCTGGTCGACCGCCGCGATCCCCACGCGGCCCACCAGTCGCAGCGGGTCGCCGAGGTGGCGCGCGACGTGGCCAACGAAATGGGCGAGGATCCGGACATGGTGCGCACCGCCGACCTGACCGGCACCCTGATGAACCTGGGCAAGGTGCTGGTGCCGTCCGATTTGCTCACCCGGGCCGGCCGGCTGTCCGACGACGAGGCGGCCCAGGTCCGCGAGTCCATGCTGGCCGGGGCGGACCTGCTGGAGAACCTGGAGTTCGACGTCCCGGTGGCCGAGGCGATGCGCGATCTACAGGAGAAATGGGACGGCAGCGGCTATCCGACCGGCAAGAAGGCGGAACACATCCACCCGGCGGCCCGCATCGTCGCCGTCGCCAACGCCTTCGTCGGCATGGTCAGCCCGCGTTCCTACCGCGATGCCATCCCGTTCGACAAGGCGCTGGACTTCCTGCGCGAGGGCATCGAGCAGAGCTACGACCGGCGGCCGGTCACCGCGCTCGCCAACCTGCTGGACAACCGCGGCGGGCGCGACCGCTGGGCCCACTTCACGCAGCGCCCGGAGGATCTGCCGACGGAGTAGACCCGCCCACCGACCGGGCGGGTCGGGGCGAACCGTTGCGGTGGCGGGAACCGCCTCGAATGAACCGATGAAATCATTGGGGCGAGCGATCGGATTTGAACCGACGACCCCCTGGACCACAACCAGGTGCTCTAACCTACTGAGCTACGCTCGCCATCGGGTGAGCGGTTTGATTACCGTCCCCCCACCCCACCCGTCAAGGGAAATAGCGACCCGCCGGAGGCCATGTCCGGGAGGCGGGACGGACACCGCGCGGGGAAATTATCTCGACCGTTTTTTGTGCATATGCATTAAATTTAATCGAAGCCATGCGGCCCCGGGGCATCCGGCCCGCGTTGTCGCCAAGGAATCCCTTGCGACGGGCGGCCATTCGGCGGCAAAGTGCGGCTGGCACGGAGCGTGCTTACATGATCGGAGACCTTGGCGGGACCGGGGCCACTCCGATGTTCGCTGACGTATCAAGGGGGACACTTCCAATGAAAAAAATCGAGGCGATCATTAAGCCTTTCAAGCTTGATGAGGTGAAGGATGCCTTGCACGAGGTTGGCCTGCAGGGCATCACCGTCGTCGAGGCCAAGGGCTTCGGTCGTCAAAAAGGACACACGGAACTCTACCGGGGAGCAGAGTATGTGGTGGACTTCCTGCCCAAGGTAAAGATCGAGCTGGTGGTCGACGATTCGTTGGTCGAACGGGCCATCGAGGCCATCCAGCAGGCAGCCTACACGGGACGGATCGGCGACGGGAAGATCTTCATCTCCACCGTCGAGGACGCGATCCGGATCCGAACGGGCGAACGCGGCAGCGATGCCGTCTGACCGATCCGGCACTTTCTCTATCGTTTGAAGGGTAATCAACCATGACGCTGAATTGCGACACTCCCGAGGACGTCCTGAAGGCAATCCAGGACAACGAGGTTAAATACGTGGACCTCCGGTTCACCGATCCGCGCGGCAAATGGCAGCATCTGTCGATGGTGGCCGACGCGATCGAGGAAGATTCGTTCACCGATGGCATCATGTTCGATGGCTCGTCCATCGCCGGCTGGAAGGCGATCAACGAATCCGACATGGCGCTGATTCCCGATGCCGTGACGGCGGTCATGGACCCGTTCTCGGCCCAGAACACGCTGATCCTCAACTGCGACATCCACGAGCCCGGAACCGGCCAGTCCTACAATCGCGATCCGCGCTCGATCGCCAAGGCGGCCGAGGCCTATCTGAAAAGCACCGGGGTCGGCGATACCGCCTATTTCGGACCGGAGCCCGAATTCTTCGTGTTCGACGACGTGCGCTTCCAGATCGACATGAACAAGGTCTCCTACGAATTCGACTCCGACGAGGGCCCCTACGTCACCGGCAAGATCATGCCGGAAGGCAACATCGGCCACCGTCCGGCGGTCAAGGGCGGCTACTTCCCGGTGCCCCCCGTGGACTCGGCCTCCGACCTGCGCGGCGAGATGGTCTCGGTGATGCAGGAAATGGGCCTCTCCATGGACAAGCACCACCACGAGGTGGCGCCGTCGCAGCATGAGCTGGGGCTGACCTTCGCGACCCTGGTCAGGTGCGCGGACAACGTGCAGATCTACAAGTACGTGACCCACATGGTCGCCCATACCTACGGCAAGACGGCGACCTTCATGCCGAAGCCGGTGATCAACGACAACGGTTCCGGCATGCATACCCACCAGTCGATCTGGAAGGACGGCAAATCGACCTTCGCCGGTTCGGGTTATGCCGACCTGTCGGAGACCGCGCTCCATTACATCGGCGGCATCATCAAGCACGCCCGGGCGCTGAACGCCTTCACCAACCCGTCCACCAATTCCTACAAGCGGCTGATCCCGGGCTTCGAGGCGCCGGTTCTGCTGGCCTACTCGGCCCGCAACCGCTCGGCGTCCTGCCGCATCCCGTTCTCGGCCAGCCCGAATGGCAAGCGGGTGGAAGTTCGCTTCCCCGACCCGACCGCCAACCCCTACCTGGCCTTCTCGGCCATGCTGATGGCCGGCCTCGACGGCATCCAGAACAAGATCGACCCCGGCCAGGCGATGGACAAGAACCTCTACGACCTGCCGCCGGAGGAACTGTCCGACGTTCCGACCGTCTGCGGATCGCTCCGTCAGTCGTTGGAGGCCCTGGAAGGCGACCACGACTTCCTGACCAAGAGCGACGTGTTCACCGAGGACATGCTCGAAGGCTACATGGCCCTGAAATGGGAAGAAGTCTACAATTTCGAGCACACGCCGCACCCCGTCGAGTTCCAGATGTACTACTCGTCGTAAGGCGGAAATACCCTCTTCGGGCCTCGCGTTCAGCGTGGCCCGGCACGCCCCCGTCCAGATCCTGGACGGGGGTTTCCCTTGTGGGGATGACCGGTGATCGCGCGGGCAAAGGCAGGGCCGCCCGCCGCAATGGCGACCCCATACGGATCTTGGATTGACGATTCGGAATCCGTGTCATCGGGCTGGAAACAGCATCGCCAGCCGCCGTCGCGCCTCCGGCAGCGGCTGCCCTCCCAGCACGTGACGTTCAAGGAAATAGCCGGTCAGGCGCAGCCCGGCCGCCACCTGGGGCGGATCACCGGGCGCCCCCTCGACCAACAGAAAGGCGGGCAGCGGCAAGAGACGGTCGCGATAGGGCGCGCCGGCCCGCGCCGAAACCGCCCGACCGGATTTCGGCGACACGTAAACCAGGTTGCCGGTCGTCCCGGTCGCGGCGCATGTGTCCAGGTCGAGCCCGAATCCCAGATCGGCCAGCAGGCCGCGTTCCCATTTCACATAGGCCCCGGGCCACGGCCCGTCGCCGGCCAGCAGGTCGAGCCACAGGGCCATGCCCTCGAACGCCGCCGGATGCGGCGCGCGTTCCGGCAGGCAGGTCTCGGCCATGGCGCAGGCGGCACCGAGCGCGGTCAGCCGCCGCGCGTCGTCGAACAGCCGGCCGGCCACCGCCAGGGTCGGTTCAAGCGAGAACGTCCCCAAATGCTCCGCGAGGCGGCCGCGCCAGCCGGCGCGCACCCGATTGCCCGGCTCCAGCACGCCGCGCAGGGCCGGCCCATGGGCGTTGCGGACCAGACCGGCGTGGCGCCCGTGATCGCGCGTCAGCAGGGTGACGCGGGCCGAGGACTCGCCGTGCCGACGGGCCGTCAGGACGATGCCGTCGTCGGTCCAGTCCATGGCACCCCTTCACCCGTCCCCACGACGGTCAGGCATTGAAGTCGAGGCCCCATTCGGCGTAGCGCTCGGGGTCGTCGCCCCACCCGTCGCGCACCTTGACGAACAGAAACAAGTGCACCCGCCGGTCCAGCATCTCCTCCAATTCGGTCCGCGCGGCGGCACCGATCGCCTTGATCCGCTGGCCGCCCTTGCCGAGCACGATGGCCTTCTGGCTGTCCCGCCGCACGTAGACGACCTGGCGCACCTCGGCGCTGCCGTCGTCGCGCTCGGTCCAGGATTCGGTCTCGACGGCCGTCTGATAGGGCAATTCCTGCTGTAGCCGGAGATAGACCTTCTCGCGGGTGACCTCGGCGGCCAGCAATCGCATCGGCATGTCGGAAATCTGGTCCTCGGGGAACAGCCAGGGTCCATCGGGCAGACGTCCGGCCAGGAACCCGACCAGATCGTCCACCCCGTCGCCGGTCGCCGCCGACACCATGAAGACATCGTTGAACAGTCCCTCGGTGTCCAGCCGCCCCGCCAGGTCGAGCAGTTTCGGCTTGTCGATCAGATCGATCTTGTTGAGCACGAGATCGACCCGGCGTCCGGTCTCGCGCAGACGGCCAAGGACGCCGGCGGTATCGCCGTCGATCCCGCGCGCCGCGTCCACCAGCAGCATCGCGGTGTCGGCGTCGGCGGCGCCGCTCCAGGCGGCCGCCACCATCGCCCGGTCGAGGCGCCGGCGCGGCTGGAAAATCCCCGGCGTGTCCACGAATACGATCTGGGTCGCGCCCTCGATTCGGATGCCGAGCACGCGGGTTCGGGTGGTCTGCACCTTCGGCGAGACGATCGACACCTTGGCGCCGACCAGCCGGTTCAAGAGAGTCGACTTGCCCACGTTGGGCGCCCCCAGGATGGCGACGAATCCGCAGCGGGTCGACGATCCGGTCACGACTCCTCCAATTCGCTCAGAAGCCGCGCCGCGGCCCGCCGCTCGGCGGCCCGCTTCGACGATCCCTCGGCGCTCGCCGTCCGCCCGCCGGCCACCGACACCCGCACCGTGAACAGCGGCGCGTGCGACAGTCCACGGCGGTCGGTCTCCT
>JANQIL010000128.1 GCA_028282245.1 Magnetospira sp. | reverse complement strand
GCCATCCGGTTGCGGATGCGGATGTTGGCGAAGGTGCCGCGCATCATGACGTCATGCGAGCCGCGCCGCGCCCCGTAGCTGTTGAAGTCGGCCGGCGCCACCCCGCGTTCGCCCAGGAACCGGCCGGCCGGGGTGTCGGGCCGGAACGCGCCGGCCGGGGAGATGTGGTCGGTGGTGACCGAATCGCCGAGGATCAGCAGCGGCCGCGCGCCCAGGATGTCGGTCACCGCCGGGGGCTCGTGGTCCATGCCGTCGAAATAGGGCGGGTTCTGGATATAGGTCGAGTCGTCGTCCCAGCGGTAGGTCTCGCCGGGCTCGGTCTCGATGGCCCGCCACTGGGGCGGCCCGGCGAACACGTCGCCATAGCGGCGAATGAACATGTCGCGCGACACGTTGGCCTCGATGGCCATCTGGACCTCCCGGTTGGTCGGCCAGATGTCCTTGAGGAAGACGGGCTCGCCGTCGGAGCCGCGACCCAGCGGCTCGCGGGTCAGGTCGCGGGTCATGCTGCCGGCCAGGGCGTAGGCGACCACCAGCGGCGGCGACGCCAGATAGTTGGCCTTGACGTGCGGCGACACCCGGCCCTCGAAGTTCCGGTTGCCGGACAGCACCGCGGTGACCACCAGATCGTTGCCGTCGACCGCGGCGGCGATCGGCGGATCGAGCGGCCCCGAGTTGCCGATGCAGGTGGTACAGCCGAAGCCGGCGATGTTGAATCCGAGCCTGTCGAGCGGCGCCTGGAGGCCGGCCTTGTCCAGATAATCGGCGACCACCTGCGAGCCCGGGGCAAGCGAGGTCTTGACCCAGGGCTTGCGCCGAAGACCCTTGTCGACCGCCTTCCTGGCCAGCAGGCCGGCGGCGATCAACACCCCGGGGTTGGAGGTGTTGGTGCAGGACGTGATGGCGGCGATCACCACGTCGCCGTCGCGCAGCGCATGGTCGCGGCCGTCGACGTCGACCGACCGGGTTCCGACGATGTGCTGTTCCGACAGCGCGTGGGCGAAGCCGTGCGCCGCTTCGGACAGCACCACGCGGTCCTGCGGTCGTTTCGGCCCGGCCAGCGACGGCCGCAGGGACGACATGTCCAGCTCCAGGGTGTCGGTGAACACCGGGTCGGGGGTGTCGTCGTCGCGCCACATGCCCTGCGCCCTGGCATAGGCCTCGGTCAGCGCGATGGTCTCCTCGGGGCGCCCGGTCAGCGTCATGTAGCGCAGGGTCTCGGCGTCGATGGGGAAGATGCCGCAGGTGGCGCCGTATTCGGGCGCCATATTGGCCAGGGTGGCGCGGTCGGCCAGGGTCAGGGCGTCGAGGCCGGGACCGAAGAACTCCACGAACTTGCCGACCACCCCTTTCTTGCGCAGCGCCTCGACCACGGTCAACACCAGGTCTGTCGCCGTCAGGCCCTCCGGCATGCGGCCGGTCAGCCGGAAGCCGACGACCTCGGGAACGAGCATGGAAATCGGCTGGCCGAGCATCGCCGCCTCGGCCTCGATTCCGCCGACGCCCCAGCCGAGGACGCCCAGCCCGTTGATCATGGTGGTATGGGAATCGGTGCCGACCAGGGTGTCCGGATAGGCCAGCGTGGCGCCATCGGCCGTCTCGCTCCACACCACCCGGGCCAGATGCTCCAGATTGACCTGATGGCAGATGCCGACTCCCGGCGGCACCACCCGAAAATTATCGAACGCCGCCTGCCCCCAGCGCAGGAAGGCGTAGCGCTCGCTGTTGCGCTCGAACTCGCGGGCGATGTTGCGCTCCAGCGCGTCGGCGGTGCCGTAATGGTCGATCATCACCGAATGGTCGATCACCAGGTCGACCGGGGTCAGCGGATTGATCCGCCCCGGATCGCCGCCCAGGCGGGTCATCGCGTCGCGCATCGCCGCCAGATCGACGACCGCCGGAACGCCCGTGAAATCCTGCATCAGCACCCGCGCCGGACGGTAGGCGATCTCGTTGCCGCCGCGCGCCGCGCGCGACCAGTCGGCCACCGCCCGCAGATCGTCGACCGACACCGTGTAGCCGTCGTCCTCGTGACGCAGCAGGTTCTCCAGCAGCACCTTCATGGAAAACGGCAGCCGCGCCACGTCGCCCAGGCCGGCCGCCTCGGCGGCCGGCAGGCTGAAATAGTCGTAAACCTGTCCGGCCACGTCTAGGGTGCGCCGAACCTTGAGGGTGTCTTGGCCGATCCGGGTCACGCGGGTTCTCCTCGTTGAGAAAGGGAAAACGTCTCAACCCGTGCTACCCCGTCCGCCCGGCGATGTCGAGTCCCCCGTGCTCCGCGAAACGGAGCGAGGGATCGGCGCCGGCCCGGGAACCGCGCGCGGGGTCGGCGGGCGGGGTTCCCGGCGGCCGCCCGGGGCCATTCCGGGCGATCCAAATTTCCGCCACATTTCGGGGGCACGATCCGACCATCGAGAAACGCTCTCTCCCGTCGTTCCCCACGGGGTTTCCCGACTCCCCTCACTCGTTGAGGTGGCTTCCTGCCAAATCCCTGCGACCGAGACCCACCCCCGGGGCTCGGTCGTTTTTTTGCCCGACGCCCGGTCAGGATGGGGCGCCGGCCTTTTCCAGCAGGTGCATGCGGGTCGGTTGATGGAACCAGATGCCGTCGTCGCGCCGTTCGCCACGGGCCTCGAAGTTGGCCCGCAGTTCCGCGTCGTGCCGTTCGAAGGCGGCGCGCCGCGCGGAATCGATCGCGGTGAGCCGGTGGCGGAACGTCTCGTAGTCCGGATACCGAACCGGGTTCAGGTAGGTGGCGCGGTGGCGTTCCGTCAGGCCCACCGCCCCCGACCGGTCGATGGCGGCCAGCGCCAGGGCGCGAATCTCCGTCTCGTCGTCGACCGGCCGAATGAGATGAAAGAAATCGCCCTCGGCCACCGGTTCCGAGATGTAGACATGCCCGCCCGGAATCAGGACCCTGGCCGCCTCGGCCAGGGCCGGGTCCATGGCGGCCGGCGGGATATGGTGCAGGCTGTTGAACAGCACCACCAGATCGAACGACCGGTCGGGGAACGGCAGCGCCTCGCCACCGGCAGCCAGATAGACCTCGTCGCCCTCCGGGTCGGCCGCCTCGGCATCGGCCAGTTGCGTCGGGCTCACGTCCAGGCCGACCACCCGCGCCCCGTGGCGCGCCATCAGGCGGGCCACGACGCCGGGGCCGCAGCCCACGTCGAGCACCCGCTTTCCGTCCAGGACGAGGGTCTCGACGAGCTTATCGGCGTTGCGGACGATCTGCATGGTGCGTGCTCCTGGTCTTTCGAACCGGTGTATCGCGTCGGCGCCGTCTGGACAAGCCGTCGCCGTCGTTTCAGATTGAGCCGACATTCAATGGGGAGTCGCCGATGCAGCCGGACTGGAACGAACGTTTCGCCACCGAGGACTATTTCTACGGCACCGAGCCCAACCGGTTCTTGGTGTCCCGCGCCGCGCATGCGCGGCCGGGCATGAAGGCGCTCGCGGTGGCCGACGGCGAGGGCCGCAACGGAGTCTGGCTGGCCCGCCAGGGGTTCGACGTGCTGTCGGTGGACGGCGCCGAGACCGGGATCGCCAAGGCCCGCAAGCTGGCCGCGCGCCACGGCGTCGCCCTGCGGAGCGTGGTCGCCGACCTGCGGACCTGGACATGGCCGGTCGCCGAGTTCGACATCGTCGCGGCGCTCTACATTCATTTTCCGTCGTCCGAGCGTCCGGCCATGCACGCCGCCATGGCGAACGCCCTCAAACCCGGCGGACGGCTGATCCTGGAGGTGTTTCATCCCGATCAACTGTCCTACGGCTCCGGCGGCCCGCCGATCGCGGACATGCTCTGTTCGGCCGACCTGCTGGCGGCCGACTTCGCCGATCTGGACATCGAGGCGCTGGAGGAGGTCGAAATCGATCTGGCGTCGGGGCCCCTGCATCAGGGGCGGGCCATGGTCACCCGGCTGGTGGCGGCGCGGCCGTGAGCGGACCGCTGGACGGTCTTCTGGTGGTCGCCCTGGAGCAGGCGGTGGCGGCGCCCTACTGCTCCTGCCGGCTGGCCGACGCCGGCGCGCGGGTGATCAAGATCGAGCGCCGGGGGGGCGACTTCGCGCGCCACTACGACCGGGTGGCGCACGGCGAAAGCGCCAATTTCGTGTGGCTCAACCGGGGCAAGGAATCCATTGTCCTCGACATCAAGGACCCGGCCGATCTCGCCCTGGCCCGCCGGATCATCGGCCGCGCCGACGTGTTCTTGCAGAATCTGGCCCCCGGCGCGGCGGCGCGGGCCGGCCTCGATCCGGACGACCTGCGGCGCGCCAATCCGCGCCTCGTCACCTGCGCGATCTCCGGCTACGGGGAGGACGGTCCATACCACCGCATGAAGGCCTACGACCTTCTGGTCCAGGCGGAAAGCGGCCTGTGCTCGCTCACCGGGACACCCGACGCGGCCGGCCGGGTGGGGGTGTCGGTGTGCGACATCGCGGCCGGCATGGCGGCCTACCAGGGAATCCTGGAGGCCCTGCTGGCGCGCCAGGAAAGCGGCCGGGGCGGTCATCTGTCGGTGTCGCTGTTCGACGGCATGGCCGACTGGATGGCGGTGCCGCTGCTGCACTACGAACACACCGGCGAGGCGCCGCCCCGGGTCGGTCTCCGGCACCCGTCCATCGCCCCCTACGGGGTATTCGCCACCCTTGATGGCGCCGAGATCGTGATTTCGATTCAGAACGACCGCGAATGGGCGGCGTTCTGCGACATCGTGCTGCGGCGGCCGGACTGGGCAACGGCCGGGGCCTACGCCACCAATCCCGACCGGGTGGCCAACCGCGAGAGCCTCGATTCGGCGATCGCGGCCCGCTTCGCCAGCCTCGACCTGACCGAGCTGCGCGAGCTGCTGGACCGGGCGCGCACCGCCTACGGACTGGTCAACGGCATCGACGGCCTGTCGCGGCATTCGGCCCTGCGCCGGGTGACCGCCGGCACCCCGAGCGGCCCGGTCGACCTGCCGGCGCCGCCGGTCCGTCACGCCGGCCAGGACATCCCGCGTCGCGCCGTCCCGGCGCCCGACGCCCAGGGCGCGGCGATCCGCCGCGAGTTCGCGAGGGACATCTGAGATGGGATGGCTGTGGCTGAGCGTGGCGATCGCTCTCGAAGTGGCGGGAACGACCATGATCAAGCTGTCGGACGGGTTCGCCAACATCGTTCCGACGGTGCTGGTGTTCGTGTTCTACGGGGCCGCGTTCAGCCTGATGATCGTGGTCATGAAGTATCTGGACCTGAGCCTCGCCTACGCGGTCTGGGCCGGTGTCGGAACGGCCCTGGTGGCGGCCATCGGCATCCTGTGGTTCAACGAGCCGGCAACTCTGTTGAAGCTGGGCTCCATCGGCCTGATCGTGCTCGGGGTGGTCGGCCTGCGCCTTGGAGACGGACAACCTTGAGGCGTTACGACGCGCTGGTGGTGCTGGGCGCCATGGTGCTGCCGGACGGCCGGCCGAGCGCCGCCATGGCGCGCCGGGTCGAGGCGGCGGTGGGGCTGTACCACCGCGACGTGGCGCCGGTCGTGGTGATGAGCGGCGGCGCGGTCGGGCACCCCACTCCGGAGGCCCGGGCGATGGCCGACCTCGCGGTCGCGGCCGGAGTCCCCGAGAACTCCCTGATCCTCGAACTGTCGTCGCGCAACACCTGGCAGAACGCGCGCGAGGTGGCCGCCCTGGCCAGGGCGCGCGGCTGGACCCGGATGATGGTGGTCAGCGATTCGTTCCACTTGCCTCGGGCGCGCGACATGTTCCGCCGCCACGGCCTGCGGGTGGACGGCCACCCGGCGACGCGACGGCCCGGCGACCACCGTCTTTCCTGGTGGCTGGCCCATGGCCGCGAGGGTCTGTCGTGGATCAAGCACCTGTATCTCTCGGTCCGTCCGCCCGCCGGCTGACCGACCGCTCGATTGCGGGTACACTGGTCCGGATATCGACGCGGACACAGGGAGCGCGGCCATGCGGATCGGTGTTCCGAGGGAAATCAAGACGCACGAATACCGGGTCGGACTGACCCCGGACAGCGTTCGCGAATTCACCCACCGGGGCCACGAGGTCCTGATCGAGGCGCGGGCCGGGGCCGGCATCGGCCGCGACGACGACGCCTATCGGGCGGCCGGGGCGGCGGTGGTCGACACGGCGGAGGAGGTGTTCGCGCGGGCCGACATGATCGTCAAGGTCAAGGAGCCTCAGGCGACCGAACGGGCGCGGCTGCGCGAGAACCAGATTCTGTTCACGTTCCTGCACCTGGCTCCGGACCCCGAACAGGCGGCCGACCTGATCGAAAGCGGCGCCGTCTGCGTGGCCTACGAGACGGTGACCGACGCGCGTGGCGGCCTGCCGTTGCTGGCCCCCATGTCGCAGGTGGCGGGACGGCTCTCGGTGCAGGCCGGGGCCCACTGCCTGGAGCGCGAGAACGGCGGGGCCGGGGTGCTGCTGGGCGGCGTGCCCGGCGTGGCGGCGGGCCGGGTGACGGTGATCGGCGGCGGCGTGGTCGGCGCCAACGCCATCCGCATGGCGCTCGGCCTGGGGGCCGAGGTCACCGTGCTCGACCGAGATCTCGGAGTGCTCGACCGGCTGGCCGAACGGCACGGACCGGCCCTGCGCACGCTCCACGCGACCCGCGCCTCCCTGGAGGCACGGGTGGCGGCGGCCGACCTGGTGATCGGCGCGGTGCTGATCAAGGGGGCGGCGGCACCGAAGCTGGTGAGCCGCGCCATGCTGGGCGACATGGCCGAGGGCGCGGTGGTGGTCGACGTGGCGATCGATCAGGGCGGCTGTTTCGAGACCTCGCGGCCGACCACCCACGCCGAGCCCACCTACGTGATCGACGGCGTGGTGCACTACTGCGTCGCCAACATGCCGGGCGCGGTGCCCCGGACCTCGACCCAGGCCCTCAACAACGCGACCCTGCCGTTCGCCCTCGCCCTCGCCGACAAGGGCGCCGAGCGGGCGCTGCGCGACGATCCGCACCTGCTGGCCGGGCTCAACGTCTGCCGTGGCAAGGTGACCGAGCCGGCGGTGGCGCGCGACCTGGGTCTCGACTTCGTGCCCCCGGCGGCGGCCCTGGGCGGTTAGTGTGGTGGATTCGAGGTTCGCGACATTATTCGGGGCAAACTCCATGGCGAACCTCGACTCCAAAACCACACTAGAATCAGATTATTCCCTAGTGTC
>JANQIL010000061.1 GCA_028282245.1 Magnetospira sp. | reverse complement strand
CTGCTCGGCGGCGATCTGTCGGTGCGCCTGACACAGCGCCCGCCGACCCCGGACCAGACCGCCCACATGGCCGGCCTCGGCCGCCTGTCGGAGGCGGTCGAGATGCGCTCCATGGTCCGTCGCGGCGATGGCGAGGGGCGCCGCTCGCTGATCGAGCTGAAGGCGGTGGACGATGCCTATCCGCTGATCGGCCGCTTCGATCTGCGGGACGGCGGCGATCTGCGGGAGGTTCTGCGCAAGCGCGACGGATTGTGGGGCGCGGTGGTCGATCCCAATCTGGCGATCCGCCTCGACCTCGAGGTCGGGGACGAGGTGCGAGTCGGCACCCTCGACCTGCGGGTACGCGGGATGATCGCCTCCGAACCGGACCGGGTGGCCAGCGTGTTCTCGTTCGGGCCGCGCCTGATGATCCATCGCGACGCCCTGGACGCCACCGGACTGGTGCAACCGGGCAGCCAGATCCGTTACTACACCGGCATCGACCTGCCGCCGGAGGCCGATCCCGACGCCGTGGCGGCCGATCTCGACATCGCATTTCCGGCCGCCGGCTGGCAGGTGCGCGGCCCCGACGAGGCGGCGCAGGGGGTCGGCCGGTTTCTCGATCGGATGACCCTGTTCCTGTCGTTCGCCGGGTTGACCGCGCTGCTGGTCGGCGGCATCGGGGTGACCAACGCCGTCAAGGCCTACATGGACGGCCGGGCGGCCACCGTGGCGACCCTGAAATGCCTTGGCGCGCCGGCCGGGCTGGTGTTCAGAATCTATCTGATCCAGGTGCTGGCCCTGTCCGGTGTCGCGGTGGCGATCGGCTTGCTCGTCGGCGCGGCGGTTCCCTATCTCGCCGGCTGGGCCCTGGAGGATCGACTGCCGGTCCGCATCGAGGGCGGGGTGTATCCCCTGCAACTGGCCATCGCGGGGGTGTTCGGACTGCTGACCGCCGCCACCTTCGCCACCTGGCCGCTGGCCCGGGCGCGCGGCGTTTCCGGAGCCGGCCTGTTCCGGGACGCGGTCGCGCCGTCCAATGGCGGGATCCGCTGGGTCGACCGGCTCTGGATCGGCCTCGGCGCCCTGGCCCTCGCCGGCCTTACCATCGCCACCGCGCCCGACGCCTATTTCGCCGTCTGGTTCGTGGTCGGCGCCGCCCTGGTGCTGCTGCTGCTGCGCGGCGCCGCCTGGACGGTGGCCGGATTGGCCCGCCGGCTGCGTCCGCGCGCCGCTGTGTGGCGACAGGCCCTGACCAGCCTGCACCGGCCGGGCGCCGCCACCGGCAGCGTGGTGGTGTCGCTCGGCCTCGGACTCACCGTGCTGGTCGCGGTCGGCCTGATCGAGGGCAACCTGCGCCACCAGATCGGCGAACGGCTGCCCGACCGCGCGCCGTCGTTCTTCTTCATCGACATCCAGCCCGCCCAGGTCGACGCCTTCGACGCCACGGTCAACGGTGTCGAGGGCGCGTCCGATCTGCAACGGGTGCCGTCGGTGCGCGGGCGCATCGTCAGGATCGACGGCACGCCGGTCGAGCAGGTCGAGGTGGCCCGCGAGGCCCAATGGGCGCTGCGCGGCGACCGCGCCCTGACCTATGCCGACCGGCCGGCCGAACCGGCCACCATCAAGACCGGGCAATGGTGGCCGGACGACTACGTCGGACCGCCGCTGATCAGCCTCGACGCCAATCTCGCCAACGGATTCGGAATCGGCCTCGGCGACACCCTGACCCTTAACGTTCTCGGACGCGAGATCACCGCCACGGTGAGCAACCTGCGCGAGATCGACTGGCGGTCGCTGCGCTTCGATTTCGCGTTGATATTTTCGCCCGGCGTGCTCGAAGGGGCGCCGCACAGCCACGTGGCGGCGGCACATGTGGACGCCGCGCGGGAGGAGACCCTTGAACGCGCGGTGGCCGACCGCTTTCCCAACGTCTCGGCGATCCGCGTCCGCGAGGCCCTGGACGCGGTGTCGGCGATGCTCGGCAACATCGCCCTGGCGGTGCGCGCGGTGGCCGCCGTCACCGTGCTGGCCGGCGCCCTGGTGCTGGCCGGGGCGATCGCCGCCGGGCGCACCCGGCGGCTGCACGACGCGGTGGTGTTCAAGGTTCTGGGCGCCACCCGGGGCATGACCCTGCGCGCCTTCCTGATCGAATACGGGCTGCTCGGCGCGATCACCGGGATCGTCGCGGTGGGTCTCGGCAGCGCCGTCGCCTGGGCCGTCACCACCTTTCTGATGCGCGCCGAGTGGGTGTTCATGCCGGGCGTCGCGGCGATCACCGCCGGGCTCTGCCTGGCCGTCACCCTGGGACTCGGATTCGCCGGCACCTGGCGGGTCCTGGGCGAGAAAGCGGGACCACACCTGCGCAACGAATAGGCTATCCGTTCCACCAACTGTTCGGTTGCATTCGCATCACGATTTGACCAAGGTGCCGGCCCATGGAGATCGACACCGCGCGGCGCCGGGTCGGCGCGATCCTCGGACCGACCAACACCGGCAAGACCCACTACGCGATGGAGCGCATGCTCGCCCATTCGGGCGGCATGATCGGGTTTCCGCTGCGCCTGCTGGCGCGCGAGAACTATGACCGCGCGGTGGCCAGGAAGGGGGCCCATCAGGTCGCCCTGATCACCGGCGAGGAAAAGATCGTCCCGCCCAATCCACGCTATTTCCTGTGCACCGTCGAGGCGATGCCGGTCGACCGCGCGGTGCCGTTCCTCGGCATCGACGAAATCCAGATGTGCGCCGACCCGGACCGCGGCCACGTGTTCACCGACCGTCTGTTGCACGCGCGCGGCCTCGCCGAGACCCTGTTCATGGGGGCCGAGACGGTGGCGCCGCTGATGCGCCGGCTCGTCCCCGACGTCGAGATCACGTCGCGGCCCCGTTTCTCGACCCTGTCCTATGCCGGGCCCTGCAAGCTGACCCGTCTGCCCCGGCGCAGCGCGGTGGTCGCCTTCTCGGCCGGCGATGTCTATACAATCGCCGAGATGATTCGCCGTCAGCGTGGCGGCGCGGCGGTGGTTCTCGGCGCCCTCAGCCCCCGCACCCGCAATGCCCAGGTGGCCATGTATCAGGCCGGCGAGGTCGAGCATCTGGTGGCCACCGACGCCATCGGCATGGGCCTCAACATGGACGTCGATCACGTGGCCTTCGCGGCGATTCGCAAGTTCGACGGCCGCATGCCGCGCCATCTGACGCCACCCGAAATGGCGCAGATCGCCGGCCGCGCCGGTCGCCACATGAACGACGGCACGTTCGGGGTCACGGCGGAGGTGCGCGACCTGGACCCGGAGCTGGTGGCGCGCCTGGAAAACCACCGGTTCGAGACCCTGAAGGCGATCTTCTGGCGCAATTCGGCCATCGAGACCCGCGACCTGGGGGCGTTGCGCCGCAGTCTGGCCCGCAAGCCGGACACCCCCGGACTGATGCGAGCCCGGCTGGCCGACGACGAACTGGCGCTCGCCGCCCTGTCGCGCGACGAGGAGATCGCGCGCCGCGCCGGTACCCCCGACATGGTGCGCCTGCTGTGGGACGTGTGCCGGATTCCGGATTTCCAGAAGTCGATGAGCGAGACCCACACCCGCCTTCTGACGGAGATTTTCGGCCACCTGAGCGGCCCCGGCGCGCGCCTGCCGGCCGATTGGGTGGCGGCGCGGGTCGATCGCCTGGACCGCGTCGAGGGCGAGATCGATCACCTGGTGCAGAGGATCGCCCATATCCGCACCTGGACCTACGTGTCGCATCGCGGCGACTGGGTCGACGACGTGGCCGCCTGGCAGGAGCGCACCCGCGCGGTGGAGGACCGACTGTCCGACGCGCTTCACGAAAGGTTGACACGGAAGTTCGTGGATCGCAGAACTTCCATACTGTCTCGTAGATTGAAGGATCGGGACGACTTGCAGGCGGCGGTCGCCGGCGACGGGAGGGTGCTGGTGGAAGGACATTACCTCGGGATGCTCGACGGCTTCCGGTTCCGGGCCGACGCCGACGCCGACGGTGCGCTGGCCCAGCGCACCCTGTCCGGCGCCGCGCTGACCGCGCTGCGGGGCGAGATCGCCCGCCGTCTGGAGCGCCTCGAAACCGACCAGGAGATGCTGTTCGATCTCAAGCCCGACGGCACCGTGACCTGGCGAGCGATGGCGGTCGGCCGCCTGATCAAGGGGAACGATCCGCTCAGGCCGCGCCTCGAACCGCTGTCGAGCGACCTCTTGGAAAGCGCCCAGACGGAACGGCTGCGGTTACGGCTGGAGGCTTGGCTCGCCGGCCACCTGTCCGCGAAACTGGACCCCCTGCCGCGCCTCAAGGAGGCCGACCTTCCGCCGGCCGCGCGCGGCATCGCGTTTCAGGTCGCCGAGCGGCTCGGCCTGCTGCCGCGCAAGCTGGTGCCGGAACAACTGGCTGGGCTCGACAAGGACGACCGGCGAGCGTTGCGCGAGATGGGACTCCGGATTGGCCGCGAGGCGGTGTTCGTTCCGGCGCTGCTGAAGCCCGCCGCCGTCAACCTGCGGGCCCTTCTGTGGAATCTGGCCCACGAGACCGCCTTCGCGCCGCCGCCCGACGGCCGCATGTCGGTCCCGGTCGCCGAGGGGGTGCCGCGCGATTTCTACGAGGCGCTGGGCTACCGGCCGCTGGGGCCGCTGGCGGTGCGCATCGACATGGTGGAGCGGATCGCCGGCAAGGCCTGGGACTTGGCGCAGGCCGGCCACAAGGGCGAGTTCGAGATCACGCCCGACCTGCTGTCCCTGGCCGGCTGTTCGGTCGACACCATGGCGCAGATTCTCAAGGCCCTGAACTACCGGTCGCGCAGCGTCGAGGTTCCCGTCGCCCCGGCGGAACCCAAGGAACCGGCCCCCAACGCGGCGGAAGACGCGGCGACGTCACGGGAGGACACCCCGGCCGAACCGCCGTCCGGAATGGCGGAGACCACCCCGCCACCCGCCGAGACCATGCCGGTCGAGACGGCGCCCGTCGCGGACACCACGCCACCCGAGGCGGTGACGGAGGCCGATCCGATCCCCGAGCCGAATGACGCGCCGGCGCCGGAATCGCCACCCGAGGCGGAGCCGACCACCCGCACCGCGCTGCTGTTTCGCTACCAGCGCCCGCGCCCGCCCCGCGACGAGCGGGCGGGCAACCGTTCCGATGCCCAGGACCACAAGCCGCGCCCGCCCCGCAAGCCGCGCCCGGGCTCCAAGCCGGAGAACGCCAATCAACCGGACGACGTGCGCAAGTCAGGCAAGCCGAAACGCCCTCCCCGCGACGACCGGAACGACAAGGCGGCACGCACGCCGCCGCCGCGCCGCGAGAAGGAAATCGACCCCGATTCGCCGTTCGCCGTCCTCAAGGATATGTTCAAGTGAGCGAGGCCGATCCGGGCCTCCGGATCGACAAATGGCTCTGGCGAGCCCGTTTCTTCAAGAGCCGAACCCTGGCCACCGCGTTCTGCGGCTCGGGTCGGCTGCGCCTGAACGGCGACCTGAGCCACAAGGCCCATGCCACGGTGCGGCCCGGCGACGTGCTGACCTTTCCCCTGGGGCCGCGTATCCGGGTGGTCCGGGTGATCGCCCTGGGGACCCGGCGCGGCCCGGCGCCCGAGGCGCGGAGCCTGTACGAGGATCTGGCGCCGCCGGACATGGCACGGCAAGCGCCGGCCGAAGCGCCGCCCCCGGCGGCGGCCCGCGATCGCGGCAGCGGCCGGCCGACCAAGGCCGAGCGGCGGGCCCTTGACCGATGGCGGCATGATGCCGGCTAGCAGTCTGTCGGATTTGGGCGTGAGGCCATGAGTTTGGCTTGCGTTGCGGGGCTCATGCGGCCCTGAGGCGGGCCAGTCTTTTGCAGTTGTAGGC
>JANQIL010000156.1 GCA_028282245.1 Magnetospira sp. | reverse complement strand
GTCGAGCGTCTCGCCATCGACGCCCCGCGTCTCCACCGGCTGCCCGCCGCGACCGACGGCGCGGCGCCACCGGCCGAGGCGGAGGCGGGCGGCCTGGTGGTGCCGCCGATCGGCCTGCGCCTGGACATCCTGCGGGTCGAAAACGGCCGTCTCGGGGCTCCCGTGATCGGCGAGGCGGTCGGCTTCCGGATCGAGGGCGGACTCGACGCCGATCCGGCCGGCGCGGCGACCCTGGCCCTGCTGGCCGAACGCACCGACGATTCGGCGGCGCGGATTCGGGGCGATGTCCGCCTCGACCCGGACCAGCGGACGCTGTCCCTGAACCTTGCCGCGTCGGACTCCTCCGGCGGACTCCTGGCGACCCTGCTGGGCGTTCCCGAACGCCCCGGGTGGTCGCTCGATCTGGCCGGCGACGGGCCGTTGTCGGACTGGCGCGGCACCGTGTCCGGACGGCTCGGCGAGGCGGTGGGTCTTGATCTGTCCGTCGCGGCCCGGATCGCGGACACCCTTGCCCTGACGGTCGATGGCACTCTGCGCGCCTCGGCCCTGGCGCCGCCCGACCTGCGGCCGTTGCTCGGAGACCCGGCGACCCTTCATCTGTCCGCCGGCGCGATGCCGGACGGCCGTGACGCGACGATCGAGACGAGTCTGGCAACGGCCGCCGCGCGGCTCGACGTCCGCGCGGCGCTGCCGGATCCGGACGGAGATCTGGCCGCCGGAGCCACCCTTCGGCTGATCGATCCCGATGCCTTGGCCCAACTCGCGGGCGGTTTGCGGGTCGAGGAGGCGGTCGCTCGGGTGACCGCCGCCGGACCCCTGGACTCGGCGCGCCTGAAGGTCGAGGCATCGGCGAACACGGCAGCCATTGGCGATCTCGAAGCCGGCGGGATCGCCCTGATCGCCAAGGCGGTCCCCGAGACGGATTGGAACGACCCGGCGGCGGTGGTGAACCTTGACGCCGAGGCGCGCATCGAGGCGTTCGGCGGGGACGTGCTCGCCGATGTCGACTCCGTGGCGGGCGGCCCGGCGACCCTGACCCTCGGTGGACGGGCGCAAATGGCCGGCAGCCGCCTGCGGATCGACCGGATGGTTCTCGCGACGCCATTGGTTCGCGCGACCGGCGACGGCGCCTACCACTGGGAGAGCGGTGACCTGGATGCCGCCGCCGATCTTCGGGTGCCCGATCTGGCGCCGCTGCGGGATCTGACCGGGGTGCCGCTTCGCGGCCGCCTCGACGGCGATGTGGTGGCCGTCCTGGCAGGGGACGACGGCCTTGTCGAGGCGCGCGTGACCGGACGCGACCTGTCGACGGGCGATCCGAGGCTCGATGGCCTGCTCGGCGACGGCGTCGCCGCCCGCGCCACTCTGTATCTGGAGCCATCGGGGGCGATCCGGCTGGCGCCGCTGACGGCTGCCGCCGGTCCATTGAAGGCGACGGCCGACGTGGTTGTGACGAACCGATTGGATGGATCCTACCGGCTGCGCGTCGGCGATCTGTCGCCGCTGTCCGGACTTGCCGGGCGTCCGCTGTCCGGGGCGCTGGCCCTCAACGGCACCCTGGCCGGGCCGGTCGCCGACCCCGCGACCGCCATTGCCCTCGAGGGCCGCGACCTCGGCGCCGGAGACATCCTGGTGCCCCGGCTGTCCTTGCGGAGCCGGGCCGGCAATCTGGCCAGCCAACCGCGCGGCGATCTGGATCTGGACGCCGACACTCCGGTCGGTCCGCTACGCCTGGCGCTCGGATTCACGGTCGATCCCGGCAGGTCAGCCCGCTTGGCTGGGCTCGATTTGCGCCTGCCCGGGGCACGGGCCGACGGCGACCTGTCGGCCGATTTTGCGAGCGGCCTCGCGACCGGGGACCTGCGCTTGGACGCGCCCGATCTGTCGCGTCTCGGTCGCCTGCTCGGGCTCGATCTGGCGGGGCGTCTGACGGGCCAGGTCGGAGCGGCGCCGGACGCCGCGCGGCAGGGATTGACCCTGGCGCTGCGCGCCGACGGCATCGTTGCCGAGGGAACGCGGATCGAAGCCGCCGAGGCGCGCGGGCGGGCGATTCTCGAACCCGATGGCTTGGCCCTTGATGGCAGGGTGGAGGCGAGCGATATCGCGGTCGGTGGCGTCACCCTGTCCACCGCCAGCCTGAACGCCGAGGGCAACCCGGACTCGCTCGCGTGGCGGGTCTCCACGCGGGGCGTCCTGGCCGGTCCGTTCGCTCTCTCGGCCGCCGGCCGCCTGCGCCAGGGCAAGACCGGGTCGACCGTGGCCCTGGACAGCCTGGACGGCGATCTCGCGGGCCATCCGCTCCGCTTGACGGCGCCGACCGCCGTTACCCTGGCGAATGGCGCGGCGACCCTGGAACCGTTGAGCCTGTCGGTCGGCAAGGGCCGTCTAAATGCTCGGGCCGCCCTGAACGGCGACACCTTGAGCGTCGACGCGACCGCCGAGGCCCTGCCGCTCGCGGTGAGCCGGCTGGCGATGGAGGAGGGATCGCTGGGCGGCCACGTCGATCTGTCCGCCGAGGTCGACCTGACGCCCGGTGACGATCGGGCGGCGCTGCGCCTGACCGGTCGCGGCGTGGTCCTGGAGAAGGCCGGGGCGGCGGCGACCCCGCCACTCGACCTGGACGGCACGGCCGGGCTGTCCAACGGGACTCTGACGGCCACGCTCAAGGCCGCCGGTCCGTTCGAGCAACCGGCGATGGCCGCCGCGACTCTGCGCATGGGGCGTCCGGCCGGGGGCGGATGGCCGCTGCCCGACATGAGCGGCCCGCTATCGGGGACGCTCGCCTGGACCGGCGATCTCGCCGAGATCGAACCGCTGATCCCGGTCGCCGGCCATCTGATGTCGGGGCCCCTGGCGGTCGATATCCGGGTCGCCGGCACGCCGGGCGATCCTCGTCCCTCGGGCAGCGCCACCCTGCGCGGCGGGACCTACGAGAACGTGTTGCTCGGCACCCGGCTGACGGCGCTCGACGCCGACATTCTGGCGACCGCCGATCACCGGTTGGAGGCACGCGTCGCTGCCAACGACGCCGCGAGCGGGCGGATGGCGGCCACCGCGCGGGTGGCGATGCGCGACGGCGCGGCGCCCGAGGTCGCGGCCGACGCGGAGCTGACAGGGTTTCGTCTGATCCGTCGCGACGAGGTGGACGCGGTGGGCACCGGTCGGCTGACCGCGACGCTGGGTGGCGACGGTGGCCGGGTGGCCGGTCGGGTCGTTCTCGAACCCGTGGAGATACGCCTTCTCAACACTCTGCCGGCCTCGGTCACCACGCTCGACGTGGTCGATGCCAACACGGCGCCCGACGGTCCGGAGCCCGACGGTCCGGAGCCCGACCGGGACGAGACGTCGTCGGGGCCCATCGAACTCGATGTCGAGGTCGAGATACCACGCCGCGCCTTCATCCGTGGACGCGGCCTGGACTCCGAATGGAAGGGACTCGTCGCGGTCACCGGAACGGCCGACGATCCGCTGGTCAACGGGTCCATGGAGGCCGTGCGCGGTCAGCTTTCGGCGCTCGGCAAGCTGTTCAGGATCGCCAAGGGCGTGGTGACCCTGGACGGCGCGCGACCGCCGGACCCGCTGCTTGATTTCACCGCCACCACGCGGGCCGAATCCCTGGCGATCGATTTCAACGTGGCCGGTCGGGCATCGAAGCCGGAAATCGGCGTTTCGTCCGACCCGCCACTGCCGGAGGACGAGGTGCTGTCGCGGCTGCTGTTCGGCAAGGCGTTCGGTCAGCTCGGACCGGGCGAGGCCCTGGCCCTGGCCGAGGCGGCGGCAACCCTGGGCGGCGGCGGTGGCGGCATGGTCGACCGGGTGCGCGCGGCGACCGGGCTCGATGTGCTGCGAACCGGATCGGACGACGGCGGCGCCAGCCGGCTGACCGCCGGCAAGTATGTCAGCGATGGTGTCTACGTGGGAGTCAACCAGGGCATGGAGACGGGATCCGGGTCGGTGACCGTCGAGGTCGACGTTACCGAATCCATTTCGGTCGAAAGCGAGGTCGGAGCCAACTCAACCGGTAATCTGGGAGTCAATTGGAAACTCGACTATTAATTTCGCAAGCAAAACGAAAAGACTCCGGCCGCGCGGGTCGGGACGAGGGTGTTCTTGGGGGACGCGCGCGAATGGGCGCGTTCCAGCCGGCGCGCCATCATGGGGGAGTGTTTTTTCGTGGCGACGCCGACAGCATGCCGAGGATGAGCCCGAAGAAGTCGGCCAACGCGCCGCCGGAGGAGTAACGCCAGCCCAGATGCGCGCCGCAGCCGGCGCACAGCGCGATCCGCCACATGAACCCCTTGAACCAGGTGAACGCGTCGCTGGCGGCGCCGACCGCCGCCGCCCCGTCGGCGACCGCGAAACACCCGATCCGGAACAACCGCCCGGCCGGGTTGAACACCACGTGTTCATGCGCGCCATTGACCGCGATGCGCCACCGCTCGCGGGTCACCGGATGGCCGCAGGCGGCGCAGTAAAGCCGGTCGTCGCGTTCCGGCGTCGAATCGGGCCGGCGGCGCTTGCCGGGCGACGGATCCCCGCCCGGATCGCGGCGTCGGTTGGGGCGGCCTCGCACGCCCCCTTCGGATGCCCGCTCAACGATCAAGAAAACACCTGAATGTTATCCGATAGAGCCTTGATCGCGGCCACGTCTAACCACCAGCCACAGGGCATGGATCATCCCGGGCACGAAGAAGAACAGGGTCAGCAGAAGATTCAGCCAGAACTGAAGGCCGATGCCGACGGTCAGGAACGCCGCGACCGGCGGCAGAATCAGGGCGAGAATGATGCGAATGACGTCCATGGCGGGGGCTCCTCCGTGCGGATTGACATCACCTTGCATAGTCCCGCCGGCACGGTGGATCAACCTTGCGTCGAACTCCGGCACGGCGGCCTGCGCCGGCGCTGTGGCGGGTCGGCCGGGCATCTGCTAAGAAAGACCGACATTCTTGGCATCCGCATCACGGAGGGAGTTCATGGCCGATACCGTCCGCGCCTCGCACATCCTGCTCATGTACAAGGGGTCCATGCGCTCGACCGCCGACCGCAGCAGGGAGGAGGCGCTCGAACAGATCACCGCCCTCAAGTCGGAGGTCGACGGCGGCGCGGACTTCGATCAGTTGGCGCTCGCCCATTCCGACTGCCCGTCCGGACGCCAGGGGGGCGACCTGGGCTCCTTCGGCCAAGGCACCATGGTCAAGGCGTTCGAGGATGCCGCCTTCAACCTCGACGTGAATTCGGTCAGCGATGTCGTTGAAACCGATTTCGGTTATCACCTGATTCTGCGCACGGGCTGACGGCGTTGACGGACGAGGCCCGGCTGAAGGCCCGTCTGTGGGTTCAGGCCTGCATCCGTAGTTGTCAGGCCCTGGGCATCACGGCGACGGTGCTGCACCGGGGCGACGAAGAGGCCGGAGCGGTCCTGATCAAGATCGCGTTGCGCGATCGGACCTGTCAGGTCCTGACGCAGACCCGGACCACCGAGGGCCGGCGGGCCTGGATGCGCGGCAGCGGTCCGGCGCCGGTGCCGGAAGCGGACGCCGACGCCTACATCGCGCGGCAGAGACGTTACGACTCCGATCTTTGGGTGGTCGAGATCGAGTCGCCGGACGGCCTGCATCCGCTGGGCGATCCGATTCTGTAACGGGGTTCGGGCGCGCCCGGGTCACCGCAGGTCGCGCACCCGGACCGCCTTGCCCTCCGAGCGCGGCACCTCGCCCGGCCGGCGGACCACGGCCCGGCACGCGACCCCGGCCATCGCCTTCAGGTGGACCTGGATCCGGCGGGCGAGGGAGTCGTAGGCGGCCGGATTGATCCCCGGCAGCGCCTCCACCTCGATGGTGAGGTCGTCCAGGCTGCCCTCGCGTTGCACCACGAGTTGGTAGTGCGGTGCCAGACCGTCGAGACCGATCAGGAACGCCTCGACCTGGGTCGGAAACAAATTCACCCCTCGGATGATCAGCATGTCGTCGTTGCGTCCCTGAATCCGTTTCAGGCGCAGATGCGTGCGGCCGCAGGCGCAGGGCGTGTCGTCGAGGCTCGTGATATCCCGGGTCCGGTACCGGATCATCGGCAGGGCCTGCTTGGTCAGGGTCGTGATGACCAGTTCGCCGGCTTCGCCGGACGGCAGCGGTGTCCCGTCGTCGGGGTCGATGACCTCGAACAGAAAGGCGTCCTCCCAGCCATGGGCGCCGTCGCGCGCCTGCTGGCATTCCATCGCGACCCCGGGCCCGATGATTTCCGACAGGCCGTAGGAATCGACCGACCGCAGGCCCAGCCGGGCATCCAGTTCGTCGCGCATGGAATCGCTCCAGGGCTCGCCGCCCAACGGCGCCACGCGGAGCGGGCCGTCCCGCAGGCTGGTGCCCTCGTCCTCCGCCACCTCGGCGAT
>JANQIL010000116.1 GCA_028282245.1 Magnetospira sp. | reverse complement strand
GACACTAGGGAATAATCTGATTCTAGTGTGGTTTTGGAGTCGAGGTTCGCCATGGAGTTTGCCCCGAATAATGTCGCGAACCTCGAATCCACCACACTAGCGAAACCCGACCAAAGGGGTTCGGGTTTCCCAGATCATCGCCGGCCACGGGCCAGCAGGGCCGGCAACACGGTCATGGTCGCGACCAGGGTGGCGGCCAGGGCGAGGGTCAGCAGGACCCCCATGCTCGCCGTGCCGGGATGGCTGGACAGCGCGATGCTGCCGAACGATCCGACCGTGGTCAGGGCCGAGAACGCCACGGCGCGCGGGGTGCTGCCGTCCATCACCGCGATCCCGGCCGCCGTTTCGCGAGCCCGGGTCACCAGGTGAACGCCGCTCGCCACCCCGAGGCCAACCAGCAGCGGCAGCACGATCAGGTTGGCGAAGTTGAACGACACCCCGAGCAGCGCCGCCCCGGCCATGGTGATCTCGGCCGCCAACAGCAGCGGCAGGGCCACCAGAAGCAGGTCGCGCCCGCGCCTCAGGACAATGGCGAGCAGCAAGCCGACGCCGGCCAGGGCGATGACTCCGGCGGTGGCGAAGGCGCCGCCGACCGCGCGCCCCGCCGCCAGGATGGTGACCGGCGACCCGGTGGGGTCCGGAACCAGCCGCCGCACGGCGTCGACGAATCGGCGCAGGCTGTCGGGATCACGGCCGCCGGCCGGAGTCACCGTTACCTTGACCCGACCGTCGGTGGCGATTTCGCGGGCCAGAATCGATGGCGGCAGATCGCTCAGGCCGAACGTCTCCGCCTGAAGAGACTCCTTGAGGCCGTTCAAGCGTCCCGGCAGGGTTTGCAGCAGACGACCCTCCAGGTCGCGAAGCGTGGCCGGGTCGGCGCCGAGTTCCGCGAGGGCGGCGTCAAGGCGCGCCGCCGCGACGTTGTCCGCCCCGGCCGCCGCCAGACGAGTCCGCAGCCGATCCACGGCGCGCCGCGTCCGGGCGTCGTCGGACGGCGACGCGCGCCGTCCGGTGAACGCGGGATCGAGGATGTACCCCAGGTCTTCCAGGATATAGAGCTTGGCCTCCTGGTCGGCCGGCACGTATCGGGCGACGGTGCGCGTTCCGGCGACCTCCGGAAGCTCGGCCAGCCAGTCGGCCAGGTCCCGCGCGGCCTCGGGACTGTCCGCCAGCGCGGCCAGGGTATACGGGTTGATGGCCCCGGCGGCGGTTAGCCGGTTCAGGGTGGCCACCGATTCGGTCCTCGGGTCCTTCAGGTGCAGCGGATCGAAATCGAACGACACGCGAAGCGCCAGGGGCGCCGCGACCACCGCCGCCAGCCCGGCAAGGATCAGGATCGTCCCGGAATGGCGCGCGATGCGATCGGACACTCGCCGGGTCGCCGCCGGCGCCGCCGGGATGCGCGGTGTCAGCAGGGTCAGAAGCGCCGGCAGCACGCTCAGGTTGGCGAGCAGGGCGATGAACATGCCGCTGCCGGCGATCAGACCCAATTGCGCGAGCCCGACGTAGTCGGTCGGAAGGAAGGCGTAGAAGGCGATCGCGGCGGCCACGGCGCACAGCAGCAGCGGTCCGGCGGTGGTTCGGGCGGCGGTCGCCAATGCGTCCCGGTGATCGGCCGGCCGCCGCCGCGCCTCCCGGTAGCGCAATCCGAAGTGAATTCCGAAATCCACCGACAGGCCGATGAACAGCACCGCGAAGGCAATCGAGATGAGGTTCAGTTGACCGACCGCCAGAAAGGCGAGGCCGGCCGTCCAGATCAACCCCATGACCAGGGTCGCCAGCACCGCGAGGACCATGCGCGGCGAGCGGAAGCACAGCACCAGCAGACTCAGCACCAGGGTCAGCGACACCACGCCGGCCCAGCCCATGCCTTCCTCCACGCTGGCCAGTTCCTCGTGATCCAGGGCCACCGACCCGGTCATCGAGACCCGGACGCCACGCGCCGGGGTCAGGCCGAGATCGTCGGCCGCGTCGCGGACCGCCCGCATCGGGCGCGCCGCCGGGGCCAGCGACCCATAGTCGAGCACCGGACGCAGGACGATCAGCTGGGTCCCGTCGGCGCGGCCGCCGCCTCCCATCAGATCGCTCCAGGCGAGCCAGGCCGGATCGCCCCGCCGTTGCGCCTCGGCAACCTCCGAGATCGCCTCGAGCACCGGGTCCAGCGGCACCGGCAGGTCCCCGGAATCGACGCGCGTCAGGGCCTCCGACAGCAGGTCGGCCAGGGCGGCCAGCGATGGATCGCGCCACAGGGTGCCGAGGAACGGCTGCGCCGCCGACAGATCGTCGGCCAGCATCTCCAGATCGTCGAGCGACAGGTACAGAAGACCGTTGCGCCGGAAAAACGGATCGGCGGCCGGCGCGAGGACCGTCTGGAACATTCCCGACTGCGCCTTCAGCCGTTCGGCGAGAGCCGTCGCGGCGTCCATGGCGAGGCCGGGGGTGGCCCCCTCCACCGCGACCACGAGTTCGTCGCCGGACTCCGGGAACAGATCCCGCATCTCGATCATCCGCTGGCGGAACGGCAGGTCCGGCGACAGCATGTCGGTGGTGTCGGTGCTGATGTCGAACCGCTCGACCACCACCCACAGGCTGACCAGCGTCAGCAGCAGGGATACAAGCAGCACCCAGCCGGCGCCGCGCCGCATGGCGTCGATCCAAACGGTCGCGACGCTTGCCGCGCGGTTCACGACGCGACCTCCCGGCCAAACCGGGCGAGGTCGGCGTAAACCCTGTCCGGCGGGGTGAAATCGACCCGTGGGTGGCGAACCGGCACCCACTGGAATCGGGCGTACCACAACCGCCCGGGATGCGGCGGGCGACCGTGATCGCGGATCCGCAGCGGCCGCCGGCATTCGCGGGCCGCCGCAACATGGGCCAGGTTGCCGCGCTCCGAGCCATAAAGGGAAAGCGCGCGCCGCTTCAGCCGACGCTCGGCGTCATCCAGGGTCAACACCCGCTCCGTGCCGTCCGAATCAAAAAATTCCTGCGACCGCGCCCGGCCGCCGGCGAACGTATAGGCCGCGTATTCAAGAATGTCGACGTCCTCGCCGAAAGTCGCCGCAAGGCAATGGGCGGCGTCATGGTCCTGGTGCGCGCCCTCGAAGGCCGGCACCCAAAGGCAATCGATGCGGCGCGCCGCGACGTCCGCCGCGATCGCGGCCCGGGTCTCGGCCAGGCGCAGGCGCAGGCGGCGGGTGGGAACATCCGAAAAACCGACGATCCGCAGACCCAGCAGATCGGCCGCCGCCTCGGCCTCGGCGCGCCGCCGCGCCACCCGCGCGGCGTGACTCCGCCGGTCCCACGGCCAGAGGTCGGCGGGCGCCGGCACGCCGGTGGTCAGAAACCGAACGTCCACCCTCGCCCCCTCGGCCCGCGCGCGGCCGATGGCGCCGCCGCACATGACCACCTCGTCGTCGGGATGCGGAGCGAGGATCAGAATCCGCTCAGCCATCCCGCTTGGCCTCCGCGACGGCGGCTCGCCAAACCGGCATCAGGTCCTCGGTCACCACGTCGTGCCAGGTCGGAAAGTCGGCCAATGCGTGGGCGCGCGCCGCCACGCCCATCGCCCGGCGGCGGGCCGGATCGGCGATCAGGACCCCCAGGGCATCGGCCCAGGCCGCGTCGTCACCCGGAAGCACCAGCCCGGTCTCGCCGTCGATCACCGCCCGCGCCGCGCCGCCCGGCTCGGCGACCAGGGTCGGCAGGCCGGCCGCCTGCGCCTCCATCGGCACGTTGGCGCTGACCTCGATCTCCGACGGAAACCCGAAGATGTCGCCGCAGGCATCGATCTTCGCCAGCCGGTCGGCCGTCACCGCGCCCGGACAGGTGGCGCGGTCGCCGAGCAAATCGAGGATCGCCGCCCGGTCCTCGCCGGCCCCGGCACACAGCAGATGCAGATCATCGCCGGCGTCGAGCCGTGCCCGAACCGCGCGGGCCAGACGCAGCACGGTCTTGCCGCGATTCAGACGGCCGGCGAACACCACCAGGGGGCGATCCTCGGGAATCCCGAACTCGGCGCGCAGCCACGCCCTGTCGCGCCGCGCCGGATCGAACAGGTCGGTCTCGATCCCGCGCCGCAGATAACCGATTCGGTCATCCGGCCGCACCGCCCGCGCGCGCTCGAAATCCTCCGGCTTGGAGACGAGCACCCGGGCGCAGGCCGCCTGATGGGCCGCCAGATAGCGGCGGTTCGTTTCGCGTGCCACCTCGTGAACCTTCAGGCGGTCCAGCAGGAACCGGGTCAGGGGCCCGTCGCCGAACAGCCGTTGCACGGTGCGGGCGGTGAACACCTCGGCGTAGGCGGGAGTATCGGTGTGGATGGAATTGATCAGCGGGATGCCGGTACGACGCGCCACATGGGCCGACGTGCGCGCGAAGTTGAAAAAGCCGTCGGTGGTGTGGATCAGGTCGAACCTCCGAAGATGGCCGACCAGGCCCCAATGATGGGGCGCGAGGTCGGTATGATCCGGCACGTGCGACAGAAACGGCAGCCAGGCGGTGCTGAACACCGGTCGCAGCACGATGTAGCGCACCCGATCCGACAGCCGATGGATCGTCTCGCGCGGCCCGGAAAAAAACACCGTCAGGTCCAGGCCGTCGACCCGCGTCGCCGCCCGGGCCAGACGCTCCCAGCACTTCACGTGACCGCCGGCGGTGGGGCGCCATTCCAGATCGACCAGGACCGCGACTCGAATCACCGCCGCCTCCCGCGCCGTTCCAGGGTCGCCCAGGCGGCAAGCCCAGGCAGGCTCACCATCAGCTCGCGGGCCCGCTTGATCAATGCCAGCGCAAGCGCGGTCTCCGGACTCAGTCCATAGACCAGACCGACCGCCAGCAGGCCGCCCTCCTGCGCCCCCAGCGCCCCGGGGATCAGGAACGCCGCGCTGCGCACCGCGTTGCCGATCATTTCGATGACCAGCGCCTCTCCCCAGCCCACCGGCGCCCCGAGCAGCCACAGGGCCACCCAGGTCTCGACCGCGTGCGCCACCCAACCGACGGCCCGCCAGGCCGCGCAGGCGAGCATCGCCCGGTGGTCGGCGTGGAGCGCGCGCACATCGCGCCCAAGCGCGTCGAGGCTGCCCGTCAGGTCGCGCCAGCGCCCCGCGCGGGCGATCTTCCCGGCCAGTCGGGCGAGCAGCGCGAACATCCCCGCCCTCTGAGCCGCGAGCAGCACCGCCGCGCCCAGGGCCAGCGCCGCGAAGCCCAGAACCACCGGACCATCCAGGTGGTCCGGCAGGCCGTGCAGCAGAAGAAGACCTACGGCGGCCAGGGTGACCAGGGCCTGAACCGCAACCCCGAGCGTGAAGTCGACCACCACCGAGGCGCCGGCCGTCGCCCCCGGCACTCCGGCGAGGGCGATCAGGCGGCCACGCACCACGTCGCCGCCAACCTGGGCGACCGGCAGCAGGGTGTTCACCGCCTCGCCGATCCAGCGCGCCGCGAAAACGCGCCCGAATCCGGGACGGCGGGGTCCAGGGATGACCGCCCTCCAGGCCAAGGCATCGAATCCGAGACTCAGCAGCTTGGCCGCCGACACGCCGAGCAGAACGCCCCAACCGGCCGTCGCCACCGCCGTTCCAAGGGCCGCCGGATCGACCGCCGACAGCATCCAGGCGACGGCGCCCAGCCCGACCGCCAGACCGAGTAACGGCATCCAACGCACCGACGTCAGTCCAGGTATCCGTTGGCCCGAAACCAGTCGACCGCGTCGGCGAGGCCACGCGCCGCCGATCCCGGTTCATAGCCCAGATCGCGCCGCGCCTTGGCCGACGAGAAATACATCCACTTTCTGGCCATCTTGATCCCGTCGACGGTGGCGAAAGGGGCGCGCTCGGATTTCGACCAACGGGCGAAGGTCTCGGCAATCCAGGCGACCGGCATCACCAGTCCGTGCGGCAGGGCCAGGGACGGCGGCTTGCGGCCGCTCAGGCGGGCGATCTCGGCCAGGATGTCGCGCAGGGACCAGTCCTCGCCGCCGAGGATGTAGCGTTCGCCGATTCCGCCCCGCTCCAGGGCCCGCCAATGGCCGTCCGCCACGTCGTCCACATGGACCAGATTGAGGCCGGTGTCGACGAAGGCCGGGACGCGCCCGCTCGCCGCCTCGACGATCAGACGCCCGGTCGGGGTCGGCTTGACGTCGCGCGGTCCGACCGGGGTCGACGGGTTGACGATCACCGCCGGCAGGTCATCGACCGCCACCATGTCCCGCACAACCTGCTCGGCCAGAAACTTGGACCGCTTGTAGGGGCCGATCATGTCGTCCAGGGTGACCGGCGTCTCCTCGTCGGCCGGCGTGCAGTCGGGCATGGTCCCCATCGCCGCCACGCTGCTGGTGTAGACGATGCGCTCGACCCCGGCCGACAGGGCGGCCCGCATCACGTTGCGGGTGCCCTCCACGTTGTGGGCGACGATGCCGTCCGGATCGCGCGCCCACAGCCGATAGTCGGCCGCCACGTGGAACAGGTACCGGCAGCCGTCGAGCGCCCGGAGCAGGGAGTCCGGGTCGCCCAGATCGCCCTCGACCGGCACCGCCTCGACTCCGGCCAGATTGCGCCTGTCGGCGCCCGGCCGGACCAGAACGCGGAGCGAATGGCCGGCCGCCGCCGCGCGGCGCAGCACCGCCGCGCCGACGAACCCGGTGGCCCCGGTGATCATGGTCGTCATCTCAATGGTCCCGCGGATTGCGTTGTTCCGTGCTCCCTCCATAGCGCACCTGCCCCCAACTCAATAAAGGTTTTTTCGGTCGTCGATTTGCGGCACACTGCGCCGCCGTTCGAACAGCATCGGAACGCCGCCATGCCCCCCGTCTCTCCCGTCCGCGTCATCCTGGCCAACCCGCGCGGTTTCTGCGCCGGGGTCGAGCGGGCGATCGAGATCGTTCAGCGGGCGCTGGAGAAATACGGCCCGCCGGTCTACGTGCGCCACGAGATCGTTCATAACCGCCGGGTCGTCGAGACCCTGCGCGAGGCCGGCGCGGTGTTTGTCGACAGCCTGGACGATATCCCCGACGGCGCGGTGACCGTGTTCTCGGCCCACGGCGTGCCGCAGTCGGTGATGGATCACGCGGTGCAGCGCGACCTGCCGGTGCTCGACGCCACCTGTCCGCTGGTCTCCAAGGTCCATCGGGAAGGCCGCCACCACGCCGACAAGGGCCGCGAGGTCGTGCTGATCGGGCATGCCGGCCATCCGGAAGTGGAAGGCACCTCGGGACAAATCCAGGGCGGCGTGCTGCTGGTCTCGAGCCCCGAGGACGCCGCAAAGCTGAACGTCCGCGACCCGAGCGCGATTGCCTACGTGACCCAGACCACCCTGTCGGTGGACGACACGCGCGAGGTGATCGAGGCCCTGAAGACCCGTTTCCCGGACATTCAGGGACCCGACGTGAAGGACATCTGCTACGCCACCCAGAACCGCCAGAGCGCGGTCCGCCAACTGGCTCGCGAGGCGGATCTGGTGCTCGTGGTCGGCTCCAAGAACAGCTCCAATTCCAACCGGTTGTGCGAACTGGCGATCGACGAGGGGGTGCCGGCCCATCTGCTCGACCATCCGAACGACCTGGATCCCGGGTGGCTCGACGGAGTGGCCCGCATCGGCCTCACGGCCGGCGCCTCGGCGCCCGAGGAACTGGTCACCGAAATCATCGACAGCCTGTCCAAGATCGTTCCCACCGAGGTCGTGGAAATGGACGGCATCAAGGAAAACATGCACTTCAAGCTGCCGGAGCCGTTGCGCAAGGCGGTATCCTAGGGAGGTGGCATGGGCGTTCCCCTGATCCAGGCCGTCCGGGTCGGCGGCTACATCGTCAAGCAGAAGCTGCGCGGCCGGCGGCGCTATCCGCTGGTCCTGATGCTGGAGCCGCTGTTCCAGTGCAATCTGGCCTGCGCGGGCTGCGGCAAGATCGCCTATCCGAAGGACGTGCTGGCCCGCCGCCTGAGCGTCGAGGATTGCCTGTCGGCGGCCGAGGAATGCGGCGCCCCGATCGTCTCCATCCCGGGTGGCGAGCCGCTGCTGCACGACGACATCGAGAGGATCGTCGACGGCCTGGTCGCCCGGAAGCGCTTCGTCTATCTGTGCACCAACGCGCTGCTGATGGAAAAGCGACTCGACCGCTTCACGCCGTCGCCCTATCTCACCTTCTCGGTGCACCTGGACGGGGACCGGGCGCATCACGACGCGGTGGTGTGCCGCGACGGGGTGTTCGACAAGGCGGTCTCGGCGATCCGCGCCGCCCGGACGCGCGGGTTCCGGGTAACCATCAACAGCACGCTGTTCGATGGCGCCGATCCGGCCGCCTTCGCCGACTTTTTCGATTTCGCCTGCCACGACCTGGGGGTCGAGGGGGTTACCGTGGCGCCCGGCTATGCCTACGAGAAGGCCCCCGCGCAAGCGCATTTCCTGCGCCGCGCGCGCACCAAGCGGTTGTTCCGAGACCTGCTCCGACGGGGCAAGGGCCGCAACTGGCGGTTCAACCAATCGAGTCTGTACCTGGACTTCCTGGCCGGCAACCAGACGTTCCAGTGCACCCCCTGGGGCAACCCGACCCGCAACGTGTTCGGCTGGCAGCGGCCCTGCTATCTGGTCGGCGAGGGCCACGCGGAAAGTTTCCGGGACCTCATGGACAACACGGACTGGGAGGCCTGGGGCACCGGCCGGCACGAGAAATGCGCCGACTGCATGGTCCACTCGGGCTACGAGCCGAGCGCCGTCGACGTCACCATCACCCGTCCCTGGAAGGCGCTGAAGGTGGCCCTGCTCGGCCATCGCACCGACGGCCCGATGGCGCCCGATCCGCTGGACCAACCGGAATCGGCTGCCGGGACCGGCAATCGCGACGCGGCTTAGCCGCACCGATAGGTCAGCCCAACAACGTCCCGATCGAACCTGGTGACGGACTCAAGGGCGAGGGATATCGGTGTATCGCTCGGCCTGGACAACGGCACCCCGCCGCCTAGCAGAACCGGGATGACGAACAGTGCCAGCGAATGCATGGCGCCGCATTCCAGCATCGCGGATTCCAGCATCGAACCTCCGACGACCCAGACATCGCCGTCGTCGAGACCCTTGACGGCCATGGTCAGTCCTGCCCCAGCCCGAACCGGATCCGCGCCCCGAACGTCACGGCGCGGCCCAGGGTCCGGGTCGCGCGGCCGGTGTTGAAGGCCAGCCGCACCAGGTCCGGCAAGTCGCCGGGGTGCTTGAGCAGTCCCTTCGCCACCCGCCCCGGGCGCCGGTTTCCGGCCCGGTCGACGCCCCGGAACGCGACCCGTGGAATATGGGTCCGCGCCGGATCGGACACTGCCCGAAGGACCAGGAACGGCAGCCCGGCCTCGGCCGCCACGGCGGCCACCGCGTGGCTTTCCATGTCCACCGCCATCGCGTCGTGAATCCGCCCCGCCTCGGCCTTCTCTCGCGGCGTCGCGAGCACCCGGTCGCTGCCCAGCAGCACGCCGGAGGCCATGCTCAGGCGCCCGCCCAGGTGCTCCGCGAGGGCGGCCCGCCAGGCGCGGTCGACGGTCCAGCCGTTGCCGGCGGCATCGCGCACCCGGTGGGCAAGGACCAGGGTGCCGGGCGCGAGGCCGTTCCGCAGGCCGCCGCAAATGCCGGCGCTGATCAGGGCTCCGCAGCCGGTCTCCAGCAGCCCCCGCGCCGCCGCCGCCGCCCGCTCGGGACCTGGGCCGGACTGCCGCAGAACGTAGCCGTCGCGGCCGTCCAGGCCGCGCAGGGCGGCCGTTTCGTCGGCCAAGGCGGTGATGATGCCGATCGGCCTCATAGTCCGTGGAGGGGACGCGGAAGGTTGCCCTGCATCAGGTTGCGGTAGCGGGCCAGGGCCCACAGGGGAAAATAGGTCGAATAGCCGTGGTAGTGGAGATAGAACACGCGCGGGAAGCCGGGCGCGTTGTGATAATCCTCCGCCCACTTGCCGCCGTCGCGCGACGCCGAAAGCAGCCAGTCGACGCCCCGCCGGGCGGCCTCCGAGTCGGTTGCCCCGGCCGCCATCAGGCCGAGCAGCGCCCAGGCGGTATGCGAGGGACTGGAGGGCGCCGGCATCGTCTCGCGACCCGGACAGTAGGAGCCGCAGTCCTCGCCCCAGCCGCCGTCGGCGTTCTGCCGTTCCATCAGCCAGTCGACGGCGCGCCGCACGTAGGGGGCATCCATGTCCTCGCCCACCGCGTTGAGGGCGTTGAGGGCGGACCAGGTGCCGTAGACGTAGTTGGTGCCCCAGCGACCGAACCAGGAGCCGTCCGGTTCCTGCTCGCGTTTCATGAAGGCGAGCGCCCTGCGCACCGGCTCGCTGTCCACGCCGTGGCCGACCTGGGCCAGCAGCCCGAGGCAGCGCGCGGTCACGTCGATGGTCGGCGGATCGAGCAGCGCGCCATGATCGGCGAACGGAATGTGATTGAGGAAATAATGCTCGTTCTCGGCATCGAAGGCGCCCCAGCCGCCGTTGGAACTCTGCATGTCGACGATCCATTCCACCGCCCGGTCGACGTTCTGCCGATAGCGGGGATCGCCGGTCCGGTCGAGGGCCATGGCGACCACCGCCGTGTCGTCGACGTCCGGGTAGTGGTCGTTGCGGTACTGGAAGGCCCAGCCGCCCGGCCGCGCGTCGGGGCGTTGCGAAATGTAGTCGCCACGCAGGTGCAGGATCTGGCGGCCTTGCAACCAGTCGAGGGCACGCCGGGCGGCGTCCCGGTCGCCGGTCTCCAGCAGCGCGTGGGCGGCGAGGCCGGTGTCCCACACCGGCGACACGCAGGGCTGGCAATAGGATTCGCCGTCGCGATGCACCAGCAGCCTGTCGATGGCCCGCCGGGCGGCCAGGAAGTCGGGGTGGTCGCGCGGATAGCCGAGCGCGTGCATCGCCATCACCGCGTTGGCCATGGCCGGGAAGATGGCGCCCAGGCCCTCCTCGCCGTTGAGCCGCTCGAAGATGAAATTCATCCCCTTGTCGATGGCCTTGCGGCGCCACGCCTTGGGCATCAGGAAGCTCAGCCGCTTGCCATAGCGGTCGAGGACCAGGAGCACCTCGCCCACCCAGTGGCCGGTCGGATTGACGTTGTAGACCTTCTCCTTCTCGGGCGGCGTGACGAACAGCTCGCGAATCGAGGTGCCGCGCGGATGGCGCGCCTTGGCATGCATCGAATAGAGGATCAGCAACGGCACCATCACGGTGCGCGACCAATAGGCCACCTTGTCGAAATGGAACGGGAACCATTTCGGCATGTGCAGGACTTCCACCGGCATGAACGGAATGCCGCGCCAGGGAATCTGTTCGAACTGGGCCATCATGATGCGGGTGAACACGTTGGCCCGCGCCGCGCCGCCCATGCCGAGCACCAGGTCGCGGGCCCGCCGCATGTGCGGGGCCTCCGGGTCGTCGCCGACGATCTTGAGGGCGAAATAGGCCTTCACGGTGGCGCTGAGGTTGGAGTCGCCGCCGTGAAACAGGGGCCAGCCCCCCTCGTCGTTCTGAATCCGTCGCAGGTAGCGGGCGAGGCGCTGCTCGGTGGCGTCGTCCGGTTCGCCCAGGAAATGGTTAAGGAAGATGTACTCGGCCGGGATGGTGGCGTCGGCCTCCAGCTCGAACACCATGTGGCCGTCGATCTCCTGCCGTCGGGTCAGCCAGGAGCTCGCCTCGCCCACCACGCGTCCAACGGCGTCGAGCCGTTTGCCGTCTTGCGAGGCATTCAACACCTGATCGGTCTCCAAGGAATGAAGCTTGTTCAATGTTCGCCGCAAAAGCCGTCTGTTTGTTACGGTTGCGGGCGTTTGTCAAGACACGCGCGAAAACGACCGCGCCGCCTCCGCCGCGTGGCGGCCGGAGCGGATGGCGCCTTCCAAGGTCGCCGGCAGACCGGTGTCGGTCCAGTCGCCGGCCAGGAACAGGTTGCGCCAGGCGGTGCGGGTCGCCGGACGGCGTCGCGCCTGGCCCGGGGTCTGGGCGAAGGTGGCCCGCTTCTCGGCGATGACCCGACGCGCCGGCGGCGGCATGTCCGGCAGGTCGAGGGCGCGCCGCACCTCGGGCCAGATCTCCGCCGCCAGATCGTCCGGGTCGCGGCCGAGCAGGGCGTCGGCGGCACTGATGGTGACCGAGGCCACGTCGTCGCGGGTGAACACCCACTGGGCAAGGCCGCCGATCAGGCCGATCAGCCGTGGCGCGCCCGCCGAATCGGGCAGCAGATAATGCACGTTGACGATGGCCCGGTGCTCGGTCGGCACGGTCAGCCCGGGCAGCAGGTCGGCCGCCCGCTCCGGCGGCACCGCCAGGACCACCGAGTCGCCCGGTCCGAGATCGAGCCGGCGATCCCCGACCGTCAGCCCCCGGACCCGGTCCCCGGCCAGATCCAGGGCCTTGCAGCGCCGCCCGAAGGCGATCTCCGCGTCGCACTTGCGGAGCAGGGAGAGGGCCGGATCGATCAGCGCCGGCCCCAACCCGCAACGGGTCAGGCGCGGCCGGCAGGCCGCCTCGCCGCGCCCGAAGGTCTCGACCAGCACCGGCCACAGAAGGCGCGCCGACGCCTCCCGGGCCGGGGTATTGAGGACCGCCACCGCGAGCGGCTCCCAGAACCGGCGGTACAGCGGCCCCGTGGTCCCCACCGCCCGCGCCACCGTCGCGTCGCGGCCGGCCAATCGCAACCCCAAGCCGCCCAGATAAGACCACGGACGGCTGCCCGGCACCCGGCGATCCGGATCGAACAGCCAGCCGGGCCAGCGCCCGGGACCGGGCGTCAGGCACCAACGCCGGCCGGTCTCCAGGTCGAGGAACGGGAATTCGGCCCGTGCCGGCCCCGTCAGGTGATCCACCGCGCCGACGGCCAGCAGGTAGGCATAGGCGTCGTCGTTACCGCTCAGCAGCAGGTGATTGCCGTTGTCGAGATCGCGCCCGAGCACCGGATCGCGGTAGGTCCGGCAGCGGCCGCCGGCCCGGGGCGCGCCTTCCCAGACCGCCACCCGGGCGCCGCCGAGGGCCAGACGCACCGCGCAGGACAGACCGGCCACCCCGGCGCCGATCACGTGGACGGTCACAGCAGCCCGTGCCGGACGCCGATCCACATTTTTTCGGCCTTGCTGAGCCGCACCCGCTCGTCGAGCCGCCGCCAGCCGCGCCTCAGGGTCCGTTCCAGGGTCTTGTGATAGACTTCCTTCATCACGTGGGCGGGCCGCATCAGGTCGGGATCACAGGCCGCCAACGCCGTCTCGGCGGCGCGATAGCAGGCGTCGGCCGTCGCCGCCAACTCGCGGCAAGGCCCGGCGAGGTTCGGATGCGCCAGGACCTCGTCCGGGTCCTCGGCGTCGATTCCGTGGGCGTCGAGCAGATCGCGCGGCAGGTACAGCCGGTCGAGCCTGGCATCGTCCTTGAGGTCGCGCAGGATGTTGGTCAGTTGCAGGGCCATCCCCAACTGGGCGGCCACCGGATCGCCCCGTTCGTCGTCGACCCCGAAGGCCCGGTTGGACAGCCGCCCGACAGCGCAGGCCACCCGGTCACAGTACAGCCGAAGCCTCTCCATGCCGGGCATCCGCACCACCCCGGCGTCCATCTCCATGCCGTCGATGATGGCCAGCAGGTCGCGCCGGTGCAGGCCGTGGCGCGCCACCTGCGGCACCAGGGCGCGGCCGACCGGTGTCGACGGGGCCGCGTCGTACACCCGGTCGATCTCGGCCCGCCAGTCGGCGAGGCGGCGGAGCTTCTCCTCGGCCGGCGCCGGCCCATCGGCGATGTCGTCCACCTCGCGGCAGAAGGCGTAGATGGCGAACATGCCGTCGCGCCGTTCCTCGGGCAGCAATCGCATGGCCCAGTAGAACGAGGTGCCGGACTGTTCGACCATGGCCCGCGCGTAGGCCGCCGGGTCGTCGGTTTCGATCATTCGGGGGTCAGGCATGGGTGTCATCGCGGTTCAAGGGTTCGTGGAACACGGCACGGTCCGTCATTCGGGCTCGACCGGACGCCGTCCCTTCCACGGGGTCGGCTCGTCCATCCAATAGCGGCGCGCGGCGTCGGCGGTCATCGCGCCATACATCAGCGCCGCGAAGGGCAGCAGCAGGCCCTCGACCGGCTTGCGCCCGTACAGCCGCAGGGTCGGCGCATAGGCCCAGGCCATGGCGATCCAGGCCAGCAGGCCGGCCAGCTTGCCGCCCCAGCCGGCGAACAGAAGGGCCAGCGGCGGCACCAGGTAGGCCAGGCACAGCCCGAACAGGGCGACCGCCAGCAGCCCGCCGGAATAGTTCAATTGCGCGAAGGCACTACGGGTCACCATCCGCCAGATGTCGCCCAGGCGATCGTAGGGCCGCAGGCTGTGCACCGTGTCGACGAGCCCCAGCCAGACGCGGCCGCGACGCTGGATCAGGGCGCCGAGCGCGATATCGTCGATCAGCTTGTGACGGATCGCCTCCAGGCCGCCGGCGTCCTCCAGCACGGTGCGGCGGACCAGCATGCAACCGCCGGCCGCCGCCGCCGTCGGGCGCGCCGAATCGTTGACCCACGGAAACGGATAGAGTTTCTGAAAAAAGAACACGAAGGCAGGAATCAATATCTTCTCCCAGGCGCTCTCGCAGCGCAGGCGGACCATCAGCGACACCAGATCGCGCTCGTCATCCAGCGCCTTCACCATCAGCCGGCGCAGGCTGCGCGGATCGTGCAGGATGTCGGCGTCGGTGAACAGCAGATATTCGGTGCCCGGCGCGTGGCGATCGACCTGTTCCAGTCCCTGCGCCAGGGCGGCCGTCTTGCCGGTCCAGCCGTAGGCCAGAGGTCGCCCGGCGACCACGTGCAGGCGCGGCGAGTCCCCGGCCGCCCGGGCCGCCACGCGGGCGGTGCCGTCGCGGCTGTCGTCGTCGATCACGATGATCTGAAACGGCCCCGGGTAATCCTGGTCGAGCAGGCCGCGCACCGCATGGCCAATGGTTTTCGCCTCGTCGCGCGCCGGCACCAGGGCGGCGACCGGCGGCCAGCGGCGCGGCGCCATCCCGGTCGGCTCGGCGAGCCGCTGGTCGGCCCTCCAGAAACCGCCGCGCAGGCCCAGCAGGTAGCCCCACAGGGCGAGCGCGAGCCAGGCCAGGAAACTCATCATCGTCCAATCCCTCCTCGCAGGGCGCCACGCAGGCAGCAGACCGCGTAGCCGGCCTTGCTCAGGGTCACCCGGCCGGCCAGCGGGTCGCGCCGCGCCAGATGGTGGGTCAGACGGCGCGCGATGTCCAGGATGGCGCCCGATTCCATGGCCAGGCGACGGCTCCTCAGGCCCGACGGCAGATGCGCGGCGTCGGTCAGCAGGGCCCGGGTGGCGTCGAGGCAGCGGTCGATCACCCGCCGCACGCCGGGCGTCGCCGCGTCGCGTCCCAAATCGTCCGCCGTCACCCCCTCGGCCGCCATCCAGTCCCCGGGCAGGTAGACCCGGTCGAGATCGCGAACGTCGTCGCGGCAATCCTGAAGGTGGTTGATCACCTGGAGAGCAGCGCACAGGGCGTCGGACGGCGCGTAGCCGTGCACCGAACCGCCGTGCAGGTCGATCAGGTAGCGCCCGACCGGCGCCGCCGACAGCCGGCAATAGGCCATCAGGTCGTCCCAGTCCCGATAGCGGGTCTTGACGGCGTCCTGCTTGAACGCCGCGATCAGGTCCAGGCAATGGTCGATGGTCACGCCGCGTTCGAGAAGGCCGCGGCGCATCGCGTGGCCGGTCGCGAATCGCCGATCGTCCGGGTTTTCACCCCGCAGGGCGGCGGCAAATCCATCCAGCCGGGCAATCTTGTCGTCGGCCGACAGCTCCGAACTGTCGGCGATGTCATCGATCGCCCGCGCATAGCGGTAGAACACGGCCACGTGCGGGCGCAGTTCGGCCGGCAACAGGAACGAGCCGACCGGAAAATTCTCGGTCGCGGCCCCCTTGCCGGACGGCGTCTCGACCGTCCCGCTCATCCCAACGCCCCGGACAACTCGGCCCGCGCCGCCGCCGCGTCGACCGGGCGACCGCCCGGATCGTCGGCCATCAGCCAGCCCATCCAGTCGCTGAGCGGCCGCCCCATGGCGGGGTCGATGTCGGCCGCCGCCAGCATTCGCCCGGACTCCGGCAGCCGGCCGGTCAGCATCCGGTAGGCCAGCCGGCCGACCGAGAACAGATCGCCGCGCGGACCGGCGGCGGACGCGTCGGCAAGCTGCTCCGGCGCCGCGAAGCCGGGCGGGCCACCGCCGGTGCCGGGCGGAAACGCGTCCCAGTCGGGGTCGCGCGCCATCCCGAAGCCGTCGACCAGCAGCCGCCCGTCGGCGGCCAGGCGCAGGGCGCCGGGCGCCAGTTGGCGATGCACGATCCCGGCCGCGTGGAGAAACTCCAGGGCGATCAGAAGCTGATCCAGAAGGCGGCCCGCCACGTCGCGCGCGAACCGGGCCGGCGCCCGCGTCCGGCCGTCCGGGGCCGGCGTCCACAGGGCGTCGCGCAGGGTCATCGGAATCAGCGGAAACACCGCGAACGGCGCCGCGCCCTCGGTCCGCGCGGCGAGGATCGGTACCACGTTGCGATGCGCGGCGCGGCTCTGAATCCGAATCTCCTCGACAAGCGCGCGGCGCATCAGGTCGCTCCGCCCGGGCGACGGCGGCGCGCCGCCCTCCGGCGCCAAGACCTCGAACCGCTTGACCACCACCAGAGCCTCGTCGCCGGGCCGAATCGCCAGATAGCGCGTCTGGAACGGCAGCCGGGTCAGCGCGACGACGGGCGTGAAGGTGGTATCGGCGTGCATCGGGTCCTCGGCCGAATCGGACAGGGAGTGGGATGGTCGACGGCCGGCGGCCCGAAATCAACCGCCAAACGGCGCCAGCACGGTGTTGCGCGGCGACTCCAAGGTCTCCGGGCGCGGGTGGTCGAGCGAATAGTGGAGGCCGCGACTTTCCTTGCGCGCCATGGCGCAACGGATGGTCAGGTCGGCCACCGTGGCCAGCCCGCGCAGTTCCAGCAGATCCGGGGTGACCGTGAAGTTGCCGTAGTATTCGGCGATCTCGGCGTTCAGCATGTCGATGCGGCGCTTGGCCCGGGCCAGCCGCTTGTCGGTCCGCACGATGCCCACGTAGTCCCACATGAAGCGGCGCAGTTCCTCCCAGTTGTGGGCGATCACCACCTCCTCGTCGGAATCGGTGACCCGGCTCTCGTCCCACTCGGGCAGCGCCGGCGGGTCCGGCGCCCCGGGCAGCGCGTCCAGGATGTGGCGCGCCGCCGCCTCGCCGAACACAAGGCATTCGAGCAGTGAATTGGAGGCCATCCGGTTGGCCCCGTGCAGGCCGGTCCAGGAGACCTCGCCGACCGCGTAGAGATTGTCCAGGTCGGTGCGGCCGCGCGCATCGACCACCACCCCGCCACAGGTGTAATGGGCGGCCGGCACCACCGGGATCGGCTGCCGGGTGATGTCGATTCCGAACTCCAGGCAGCGCCGGTAGATGGTCGGGAAATGGCCGATCACGAAATCCTTCGGCCGGTGGCTGATGTCGAGGTACACGCAGTCGATGCCGAGCCGCTTCATCTCGAAATCGATGGCCCGCGCAACGGTATCGCGCGGCGCCAGTTCGCCCCGGGGATCGAAATCGTCCATGAACCGGGAGCCGTCCGGCCGGACCAGCCTGCCCCCCTCGCCGCGCACCGCCTCGCTGATCAGGAACGACTTGGCGCTCGGATGGAACAGGCAGGTCGGGTGAAATTGCGCGAACTCCATGTTGGCGATCCGGCAGCCGGCCCGCCAGGCCATCGCGATGCCGTCGCCGGTGGTGCCGTCCGGGTTGCTGGTATAGAGGTAGACCTTGCTGGCGCCGCCGGTCGCCAGGACCACGCAGCGGGCCCTCAGCAGGCGCACCCGGCCGGTTGCCGCGTCGAGGGCGTAGGCGCCAAGGCAGCGCCGCCCGTCGCCGCCCACCCTGCGGTCGGTGATCAGGTCAATGACCGCGTGATGCTCGAACACCTCGATCCCCGGGGCGGCGCGCAATTGATCCTCCAGGGTGGTCTCGATGGCCGCCCCGGTGGCGTCGGACACGTGCAGGACCCGCCGCTCGCTGTGCCCGCCCTCGCGGGTCAGATGATATTCGAGCGCCCCGTCGGGCCGGTCGCGGCGGCTGAAATCCACCCCATAGTCGATCAGCCGCTGCACCGCGCCGCGCGCGTTCTCGACCACCATGCGGACGATCTCCGGGTCGCACAGGCCGTCCCCCGCCGCGATGGTGTCGGCCATGTGGAGATCTGTGGAGTCCTTGTGATCGAGCACCGCGGCGACGCCGCCCTGCGCATGGTAGGTGCTGGTCTCGCGTAGCACGTCCTTGCACAACACCGCGACCGACGCCCGCCCGGCGAGGTTGAGGGCGACGGTGAGGCCCGCCGCGCCGCTGCCGATCACCAAGACGTCGTGGACACGGTCGCTCACACGGGGTGCCAATCCAGGCCGATGTCGACGGCCGGCGCCGACTGGGTGATGCGTCCGACCGAGATATAGTCGACCCCGGTCTCCGCGATGGCGCGGATGGTCTCCAGGGTCACCCCGCCCGACGCCTCGGTCCTGGCCCGGCCACCGACCAGGGCCACGGCCTGGCGCAGCATCGGCGGCGGCATGTTGTCGAGCAGCAGGATGTCGGCCCCGGCGTCCACCGCCTCGCGCGCCTGATCCAGGGTATCGCATTCCACCTCGACCGCCAGGCCGTCGGCCCCGGCGCGCGCCCGCCGGACCGCCGCCGCGACTCCGCCGCAGACCCCGATGTGGTTGTCCTTGATCAGGATGCCGTCGTCGAGCCGCATGCGGTGATTGGTCGCGCCGCCCATGCGGGTCGCGTACTTGGACAGCGCGCGCAGCCCCGGCACCGTCTTGCGGGTATCCAGGAGAACCGCCCCGGTGCCCTCGATCCGCTTCACGTAGGCGCCGGTCAGGGTGGCGATGCCGGACAGGAACTGCAACAGGTTGAGGGCCGTGCGCTCGACCATCAGCAGCCCCCGGGCGTCGCCTTCCAGTTGCGCGATGTGGGCCCCGGCGGCGGTCCACTCGCCGTCCGCCGCGATCATCTTCACGGTGGCGTCGGGAACCACCCGGCGCACCACCTCGACGGCGATCTCCAGCCCGGCCAGAACGATCTCCTGGCGCGCCACGATGATGCCGACGAACCGCGCATCCTCGGGGATCACCAGCCGCGACGTCACGTCGCCATACCCCAGATCCTCGGCCAGCGCCGCGTCGATCACGCGTTCAACGGACTCCGCGAAGACGTCCATGGCCGTCTCAGGCGGCCCGGGTGGAGGCGGCCGGACCGGACATCTCCAGCATCCGCCGCAACGGCGTCAGGGCGCGCCGCCGCAGTTCCTCGGGCAGGACCACCGCCGGGGCATCATTGAGAAGGGCCAGATACAGCTTCTCCAGGGTGTTGCGCGCCATGTGCGGGCAATTGGCGCAATCGCAGCGGCCGTCGGCGCCGGGCGCCGAAATGAACGTCTTGCCGGGCGCCGCCCTTTGCATCTGATGGATGATGTGGGGCTCGGTGGCGATAATGAATTCGTCGCCCTCGGTCCGCGTCACGTAGTCGAGCAGCATGCGGGTCGAGCCGACGTAGTCGGCCTGGGCCAGGATCGGCTCCGGACACTCCGGATGCGCCGCCACCCGGGCCGCCGGATGGCGCACCTTGAGCTTGACCAGTTCGCGCTCAGAGAACTGCTCGTGGATGATGCAGGTGCCCGGCCACAGAACCATGTTGTCGCGTCCGGTCCGCCGCTTGACGAAGGCGCCCAGATGACGGTCGGGAGCGAACAGGATCGGCCGCGTCTCGGGAATCTGGCGGACGATCGCCTCGGCGTTGGACGACGTGACGATGATGTCCGACAGAGCCTTCACCTCGGCCGAGCAGTTGATATAGGTGAGCGCCACATGGTCGGGATGGCCGTCCCGCCAGCGCTTGAAGTCGGCCGCCTGGCAGGAGTCCTCCAGCGAGCAGCCGGCCTCGGCATCGGGAATCAGCACGGTCTTGTCGGGGCTCAGGATCTTCGCCACCTCGCCCATGAAGCGGACCCCGCAGAACACGATCACGTCGGCGTCGGTGGCCGCCGCCTTGCGCGACAAATCAAGCGAATCACCGACGAAATCGGCGATGTCCTGAATTTCGCCATCCTGGTAGTAATGGGCCAGGATCACCGCGTTGCGCCGTTCGCGCAATTGGTCGATCGCCGCCTCCAGGTCCAGGGTCGGGTCGAGATCCGCCTCGACGCGCGCCCCGGCGCCGGGAAGGATTATCGTTTCGGTCATCCGTCGTCTCCGCACCGCAGCCGCCGTCGTCACTTTTATGATATAGGATCGATTAACGACCCGGTTCAACGCTTTCTCCCGGGCCATCCCCTGGATTCGGGCCCCGGCGACCGCCGCGACCCCGGGCCCGGAAGGATGCAACCGTCATAAAATTTTTACAAACAACGGGTCACCGGCATGTTTATTAACAATTGAATTGCGTGGCGCCGACCGGTTACCGGCGCCCGGCCGCTGACAGGCTTGGCTCAACACCATGACGGTCAAGAAAAAAGGTATCCGGCGCATCGACGCCGCGATCATGCAGAGCCTGCCGGTGCCGGTGATTCTCGTCAACCGGGAACGGGAAATCGTCGACTTCAATGAAGTCGCGAGTCCGTTGCTCAGCGCCCAACCACTCAACCGAGATCTAGCGCTTTCGTTGCGGCATCCGAAGCTGCTCGACGCGGTCGATCTGGTGATCGCCGGCAGCCCCCTGTCCTCCGGCGAGTTCGTGATTCCGTCGCCGTTCTCGCAGACCTTCCAGTTCACCGTGGTGTCGCTCAAGGAAAAGAAATCGACCGAGTTCGCGCGTGCCCTGGTGACCCTCAACGACATTACCTCGATCCGCGCCACCGAGCAGATGCAGGCCGATTTCGTCGCCAACGTGAGCCACGAGCTGCGGTCGCCGCTGTCCACCCTGATCGGCTTCATTGAAACCTTGCGCGGCGTCGGCTGGGGCGACGACGAGGCGCGCGAGCGCTTTCTCGCCATCATGGACACCGAGGCGCACCGCATGAAGCGGCTGATCGACGATCTGCTGTCGCTGTCCAAGGTGGAGGTGCGCGAGCACGTGCGGCCGAACGAGACGGTCGAGCTGGGAGCCCTGCTGCGCGAGGTCGCCGACACCTTCACGCTGCGGGCCGAGAAGCGCGACATGGCGCTCGCACTGGAACTCGACGACGACCTGCCGTCGATCGTCGGCGAGCCGGACGAGTTGGCCGAGGTGTTCACCAATCTGATCGACAACGCCCTCAAGTATGGCCGTGGCGGGACCTCGGTCCGAATCGTCGCCAGCAAGGTGGCCTGGGTACCCTATCGCGGCACCGGCGGGGTGGCGGTCAGCGTGCAGAACGAGGGCGACGGGATCGCTCCCGATCACATCCCGCGCCTCACCGAGCGGTTCTACAGGGTCGACAAGGGGCGCTCGCGGGACCTCGGCGGCACCGGCCTCGGGCTGGCCATCGTCAAGCACATCATCAACCGCCATCGCGGCCGCCTGTCGGTCAGCAGCACCGAGGGCCGGACGACGACCTTCACCGTGACGCTGCCGGGCCGCGTCGATTCTTAGGCGATGGTGGATCAATCGCCGGCCCGTCTATGTCACAAATCGGTAAGACCCATGTCATAAATGTGCCGCCCGGCGATTTTATGATCCGCGCGCAGGCCTCATGGGGGCCTTACGGTACCTTTTTCAAACCCAAAACGTAGAGAGAGATTTCCATGGTCAAGAAGAGCATCGCCCTGGCGGCGGTGATGGTGGCCGTTACGGCCGGCACCGCAGAGGCCCGCGATCAGATTCGCATCGTCGGCTCCTCCACCGTGTATCCCTTCGCCACCACGGTCGCCGAGCAGTTCGGCAAGACCACCAGCTTCAAGACCCCGGTCATCGAATCGACCGGTTCGGGCGGCGGCCTGAAGCTGTTCTGCGCCGGCGTCGGCGTCGAGCACCCGGACATCACCAACGCCTCGCGCGCCATCAAGTCGTCCGAGGTCGAGACCTGCGCCAAGAACGGCGTCACCGACGTCACCGAGGTGAAGGTCGGCTACGACGGCATCGCCCTGGCCAACGCCAAGAGCGCGCCGCGGATGAGCATCACCCGCCAACAGCTGTTCCTCGCCGTGGCCGCCACGGTTCCGAATCCGGACGGCTCCGAGACCCTGGTCGATAATCCCTACATGAAGTGGTCGGACGTCGATTCGTCGCTTCCGGACACCAAGATCGAGGTTCTCGGCCCGCCGCCGACCTCGGGCACCCGCGACGCCTTCGCCGAACTGGCCATGGAAGGCGGCTGCAAGACCTTCGACTTCATCAAGGCGATGAAGAAAAGCGACAAGAGCAAGTACAAGGCGGTCTGCCACGGCGTGCGCGAGGACGGCGCCTACGTGGAAGCCGGCGAGAACGACAACCTGATCGTCCAGAAGCTGGAAGCCAACCCGGCCGCCTTCGGCATCTTCGGTTACTCGTTCCTCGACCAGAACTCGGACAAGGTTCAGGGTTCGGTCATCGACGGCGGCGAGCCGACCTTCGAGAACATCGCCTCCGGCAAGTACGCGGTTTCGCGTCCGCTGTTCTTCTACGTCAAGAAGGCGCACGTCGGCACCATCCCGGGCATCCGCGAATACCTGGCCGAGTTCACCTCGGACAAGGCCTGGGGTCCGGAAGGCTATCTGACCGACAAGGGCCTGGTTCCGATGCCGGAAGCGGAGCGCAACGACTACCGCAATGCCGCGATGAACCTGACCAATAACCTGAAATAACATCAGATCATGAAACCGGCGGCCAATTCCGAGGTCGCCGGTTTCCGATATTATACTCATCATTTTTTTGCTTTTGAGACCCCCCGACGCCCAAATAGTTGGCGCTCGCTCCCTTCGGGCAGGACCCAAAGATGCAGACTTTCATGCTTATCCTCGCGGTTGGCGCGCTGATCCTGATCGGGTTTCAGGTCGGCCATCGGCGATCGGTCGCCATTGTGGGCGGCAAGGCCAGCCAGTTGCATTCCCTTCCCGGCTATCACGGCTTCTATATCGCGCTCTGGTGCGCCATTCCGGCGCTCATGGTCATGGCCGCCTGGCTGGTCATGGAGCCGATCCTGCTCGATAGCGCGGTGATGGCGTCCCTGCCGGCCGAGTTCACGGCCAGCAAGACCGACGCCCAACTGAGCCTGATCCTCAACGACATCCGCAACATCGCCGCCGGCAACATCGCCAGCGAGCGCAGCGAGGTCACCGTGCTGGCGGCGCAACGCTACGCCGAGTGGAAGCAGACCAGCCTGATCGCCCGCGTGATCGTGGTACTCGCCGTCGCGGCGGCGGCCATCGTGTACGCGCGGCGGCGGATCCACCCCGGTCTGCGGGCCCGCAACGCGGTGGAGAACGTGATCAAGACGCTGATGATCCTGTGCTCGCTGATCGCCATCCTGACCACCGTCGGCATCGTTCTTTCGCTGCTCTTTGAATCGGGCCGCTTCTTCGAGAAGGTTCCGTTCACCGATTTTCTGTTCGGGATCGAATGGTCGCCGCAGACGGCGTTGCGCAAGGATCAGGTCGGCTCTTCCGGCGCCTTCGGCGCCATCCCGCTGTTCGGCGGCACCTTCCTGATCTCGTTCATCGCCCTGTGCGTCGCCGTGCCGATCGGTCTGATGACGGCGATCTACATGGCCGAGTACGCCTCCAGGAAAATCCGATCGGCCGTCAAGCCGGTGGTCGAGATCCTGGCCGGCGTGCCGACCGTGGTCTACGGGTTCTTCGCCGCCCTGACCGTGGCGCCGCTGTTCCGGGATACCGGCGCCGTGTTCGGAATCGGCATCTCGTCGGAAAGCGCCCTCGCGGCCGGCGTGGTGATGGGGATCATGATCATCCCCTTCGTGTCGTCGTTGTCCGACGACGTGATCAACGCGGTTCCGCAATCGATGCGCGACGGGTCCTACGGGCTCGGCGCGACGCGATCCGAGACCATCCGCAAGGTGGTCCTGCCGGCCGCCCTGCCGGGCATCGTCGGCGGCGTCCTGCTGGCCGCCTCGCGGGCCATCGGCGAAACCATGATCGTGGTGATGGCGGCCGGTCTGGCCGCGAACCTGACGGCCAACCCGTTCGAGGCGGTGTCCACCGTCACCGTGCAGGTCGTCACCCTGCTGGTCGGCGACCAGGAGTTCGACAGCGCCAAGACCCTGGCCGCCTTCGCGCTCGGTCTGGTCCTATTCTGCATCACCCTGCTGTTGAACGTCATCGCCCTGCACGTGGTCCGCAAGTACCGCGAACAGTACGAATGACCCCAAGCGAGGCAACCATGAACACGACAACCTCCGGCGCGACGCGGGACAAGGTCGCGCGCTCCTTGAAGCGGCGCTACGCCGCCGAGAAGCGGTTCCAGGCCTACGGGATCACGGCGATCGTCCTTGCCCTTGCGATGATCCTGACTCTGTTCGTGACCATCTTCGGCACCGGCTACACCGCGTTATGGCAAACGATGATCAACCTTGAGGTGACCCTGTATCCGCAGGACATCGATCCCGACAACAGCCGGGACGCGGCGGCCAGGACGATCGCGGCGGCGCGGGCCAAGGGCATCGACCTCGACGAGAAGGCCCACCTTCTCGACCCGCGGACCGCCAAGCAGCAGGCTCTCGAATCCGACATCGCGACCCTCAGCGAACTGGCCCTCGGCCGGCCGATGACCGCCGACAGCCCGGAGTTGATCGCCTTTCTCAAGGACAAGTTCCTGCCCGCCAATATCGGCGACGAGGCCCTGGTCAAGGACAGCCTCGCGGCATGGCTCGGCAACGAGGCCGGCGCCTTCAACCGGACGATCCAGTCGGCCGACTACCTGCGTCCGGTCAAGCAATCGATCAGCGACCTGTTCCCGGAGGTCAGCGGCCGGCGCGACAAGCGATCCCTGTATGAAATCGTCAGCCCCGGCGCCACCTATGTCCTGCGCGACATGGTGCTCGAAAACCCGGATCTGATCGGCCAGCGGATCTCGGTGACGGTGCCGATGTCGGACGACATCGATCAACTCGAAAAGGGCGCCATCAGGGCCGATCTCCCGGAGTCCGAGCGGCGGGTCAAGGACAATCAGATCGCCTGGTTCGAGCGACTCAAGGATCGCGGCCTGATCGAGACGACCTTCAACACCACCCTGTTCACCGCCGGCGATTCGCGGGAGCCCGAGCTGGCCGGCATCTGGGGCGCCGTCGTGGGGTCGTTCTTCACCCTTCTGGTGACCCTGCTGCTGTCGTTTCCGATCGGGGTGGCGGCCGCCGTCTACCTGGAGGAGTTCGCGCCGACCAACTGGTTCACCGACCTGATCGAGGTCAACATCAACAACTTGGCGGCGGTTCCATCGATCGTGTTCGGTCTGCTCGGCCTCGCGGTGTTCCTGAACTTCTTCGGCATGCCGCGTTCGGCGCCGGTGGTCGGCGGTCTGGTCCTCACCCTGATGACCCTGCCGACCATCATCATCGCGTCGCGCGCCGCCCTGAAATCGGTTCCGCCGTCGATCCGCGAGGCGGCCCTGGGGATCGGCGCATCGAAGATGCAGAGCGTTTTTCATCATGTTCTGCCGCTCGCCATGCCGGGCATGCTGACCGGCACCATCATCGGGATGGCCCAAGCGCTCGGAGAAACGGCGCCGCTGCTGATGATCGGCATGGTCGCCTTCATCGTCGACATCCCGGGCAGCCCGTTCGACTCGGCGACCGTGATGCCGGTGCAGATCTATCTCTGGTCAGATAGCCCGGAACGCGCATTTACCGAACGCACGTCAGCCGCCATCATGATCCTGTTGGCCTTCCTGATTTTCATGAACGCCGCCGCCGTCGTGCTGCGGAAACGCTTCGAACGTCGCTGGTAGGAGAAATTCCGTGAGCACTGAACAGCGCCCCGTCCCGACACCGACCATCGGCATCCCGCTGATGACCGACGGCACGCCGAAGGTCGCGGCCCGTAATGTCAACGTCTACTACGGGGACAAGCACGCCATCCGCGACGTGTCGATGGACATCTCGCAACGTGAGGTGACCGCCTTCATCGGCCCGTCGGGGTGCGGCAAATCGACCTTCCTGCGCTGCCTCAACCGCATGAACGACACCATCGACATCTGCCGGATCGACGGCCGGATCGCGATCGACGATCAGGACATCTACGACCGCAAGATGGACGTGGTGCAGTTGCGCGCCCTGGTCGGCATGGTGTTTCAGAAACCGAACCCGTTCCCGAAATCGATCTTCGAGAACATCGCCTACGGCCCGCGCATTCACGGTCTGGTCGACCACAAGAGCGACCTCGACCAGTTGGTGCAGAGCAGTCTGGAACGGGCCGGCCTCTGGAAGGAGGTCAAGGATCGTCTCGACCAGCCGGGCACCGGGCTGTCGGGCGGCCAGCAGCAGCGCCTGTGCATCGCCCGCGCGATCGCCGTTCAGCCGGAGATCATCCTGATGGACGAACCCTGCTCGGCCCTCGATCCGATCGCGACGTCGATCGTCGAGGACTTGATCGACGAGTTGCGGGCCAGCTACACGATCGTCATCGTCACCCACTCGATGTCGCAGGCCGCGCGCGTATCCCAGAAGACGGCCTTCTTCCACCTTGGCGATCTGGTCGAGTTCGACGAAACGGAAAAGCTGTTCACCAATCCTCAGGAACAGCGTACGCAGGATTACGTCACCGGCCGCTTCGGCTGAGGCCCGGACGGACCGGACGAAGGAGAGCAGAGATGCCGCAAGAATCGCATAAGGAACACACCATCCGCTCCTTCGAACAGGAGCTGAAGGTCCTGGAGAACTCCATCGCCCAGATGGGCGGCCTGGTCGAGGCTCAGTTCTCCGATTCCATCCTCGCCCTGGTGCGCAGCGACACCGAACTGTCGTCGCAGGTCCTGCAGCACGACCACCGGATCGACGCCCTGGAGCGCGAGATCGATCACCAGACGCTGCGCATCCTGGCGCTCCGCCATCCGCACGCCAGCGATCTGCGGGCGGTGATCGCGGCGCTCAAGGTGGCCAGCACCCTGGAGCGGATGGGCGACTACGCCAAGAACATCGCCAAGCGGACCCTGGCGATCGCCCAGGCGCCGAGCTTCTCGGGGCCGATCTCCACCATTTCGCGGATGGGCACCCTGGTCCAGGAGATGGTCAAGAACGTGCTCGACGCCTACCTGACCCGCGACGTGCCGATGGCCAAGGACGTCTGGAAACGGGACGAGGAGGTGGACCGGCTCCACACCAGCCTGTTCCGCGAACTCCTCACCTACATGATGGAAGACCACCGCAACATCACCGCCTGCACCCACCTTCTGTTCATCGCCAAGAACCTGGAGCGGATCGGCGACCATTCCACATTCGTCGCCGAACAGGTACACTTTTTGGTCGAAGGCAGCCTGCCGACCGGAGAGCGCCCGAAGGGCGATGAAACGAGCAGCGCCGTGGTCACCCCGGACCCGGCGTGACCATGGAGCGGATCCCGAGGGCCGACGGATGAAGCCGTTGATTCTGATTGTCGAGGACGAGGCGCCTCAGGCCGAGGTCCTGCGCTACAACCTGGAGAAGGCGGATTACCGAACCTCGGTCGCCATCTCCGGCGAGGAGGCCCTGGTCAAGGTGGACGAGGAGCAGCCTGACCTGGTTGTGCTCGACTGGATGCTCCCCGAGGTGTCGGGCCTTGAGGTATGCCGCCGCCTGCGCTCCAACAAGGAGACCCGCAGCCTGCCGGTGATCATGCTGACGGCGCGCGGCGAGGAGGGCGACAAGATTCGCGGTCTCGATTCGGGCGCCGACGACTACGTGGTCAAGCCGTTCCTGCCCAGCGAAATGGTCGCCCGGGTGCGCGCCGTGCTGCGCCGCGCCCGCCCGTCGCTGGCCGAGGATCACCTGGAGTACGGCGATATCTCGGTCGACCTCACCGAGCACAAGGTGACCCGTGGCGGCCGCCCGGTGCATCTGGGACCGACCGAGTTCCGCCTGCTGACCACCCTGATGGAGCGCCCGGGCCGGGTGTTCTCGCGCGAGCAGTTGCTCGACCTGGTCTGGGGCCGCAACATCCACGTCGAGGAACGCACCGTGGACGTTCATATCCGGCGCTTGCGCAAGGCCCTCAACAACGAGCGGCTGCCCGACCTCATCCGCACCGTGCGCGGGGCCGGCTACTCGCTCGACCTGGAGAAGACCTGACGGTCCTTCTTCGGGCGGACGCGCATCGGGCCACTCCGGAATCCCTCGGCTATTTCGCCATTATTGCGCCCACCCAACGGTCGATTGGCGACTGTGCCTTGCGGCGCGCGCCTCCGGATCGGTTTCGGATTCCGCTTTCGATCGTAGAAAATTAATGTTTTTCGATAAAATTTTATTGATCAAAATTACATTCCGTGGTTTGATCGCGCCCACGTGCGCACCACAGGAAACAATCCGATGACCGATATCGCCGCCCGGCGAAACCGTGCCCAGCGCTTGGCCAAGACGGCCCGCTTCCTGATCACCCTGGGCCTTTTCGCCACGCCGATCGATTTCGTCGCGTCCGTGGCGAGCCAGGGATTGATGTCTCTGTTGCCGGGTATTCCCGAAGGCTTCGACCTGGACCTGTCGCAGGCGTCGGCGGGGGGCATGGCGGCCCTCATCGCCGTCGCGGCGCTCTACCCGGCGGCCTTCATGGTCTCCTTGTGGCTGCTGCGCGATCTGTTCGGCACCTATCGGCGGGGCGTCATCTTCCAGGCCGAAGATATCCGGCGCCTCCAGCATATCGGCTGGTCGCTGGTCGTCCTGGATCTGGTGAGCATGGCGCAACGGATCGTCATCGGCCCCCTGCTCTATCTCGAAGGCATCGGGACGCCGTTCCTGTCGATCGGAATCGGTTTTTCCTTCGCCCTCGTCGGCCTGTTCGTCATCGTCATCGCGCGGATCATGGAGATCGGGCGCGCGCTGCGCGAGTTCGAAGAATCGACGGTCTGAACCGATGCCCATCGTCGTCAATCTCGATGTGGTTCTGGCGCGCCGCAAGATGAAGCTCGGAGACCTGTCCAAGGCGGTCGGGGTGACCATTCAGAATCTCTCCGTCCTCAAGTCCGGACGCGCCAAGGCGGTCCGGTTTTCCACCCTGGAGGCGATCTGCCGCCATCTGGAGTGCCAGCCGGGCGATATCCTGGAGTACCGCGACGACGCCCCGGCTCTCGCTCTTACGCCGGACGAGGAAATCGGTTAGGGTCGAACAACGTGCGGGACGCCCCCGCGATTTGATCGCCAACGAGACGAGGCAACCCGATGAAACGTTCGAGAAAGGTCGCCCTGGTGCTGATGGGCGCCGGCGCCCTGACCCTGACCGCCTGCGGCGAGCGGGATACCGAGGTCGGGGTGTTCGAGACCCTCGATCAATGCATGACCACCACGGGCATGACCCAGGAGCTGTGCGCCGACGCGATGGCCACGGCCCGGGGCCAGCATGCCCAGGTGGCCCCCAAGTACACGTCGACCGCCGACTGCGAGGCCGATTTCGGTCCCGGCCAGTGCGAGCAGGCGCCGTATCAGACCTCATCGGGCGGCTCGGTGTTCATGCCCCTGATGATGGGCTTCATGATGGGCCAGATGATGGGCGGCATGAGCCAGCCCCTGTACCGATCGTCGGACGATCCGCGCACCTGGCGGACGGCGGACAACCGCACGGTCGGCAAGGGCACCGGCCTGATGCGCGCCCCGGCCTCGGTCGCGAAGGCGCCGAGCGTCAAGACCTCGACGGTATCGCGCGGCGGCTTCGGAACCCGCGCCCCGCAGATGGCGCGCACCCCGACCCGATCCCTCGGCGGCTGATGGAACGGCTGACGATCCGGCCGCGCGACGACTGGAAGGAGACCGCCGAGCGTCACGGCTTCACCTTCCACACCATCGACGGCCAGCCCTACTGGGACGAGACGGCCTGCTACAAGTTCACCCTGCGCCAGATCGAGGACCATCTGGAGTATCCGGCCTCGGAGCTGGAAACGATGTGTTTCGAGGTGGTGGAGCGCGCCATCGCGGACGAGGTCGTGCTGCGGCGCCTCGCCATTCCGGCCGCCTTCTGGGACGCGGTGTCGGCGAGTTGGCGCAACCGGGAGCGCAACCTCTATGGCCGCATGGATTTCGCCTACGACGGCCACGGCCCGGCCAAGCTGCTCGAATACAACGCCGACACGCCGACCTCGCTTTACGAAACGGCGGTGTTTCAGTGGGTGTGGCTGGAACAGGCCATGGAACGGGGCCTGATACCGCCGCAAGGCGATCAGTTCAACTCGGTGCACGAACGCCTGGTCGACGCCCTCGGCCGCATCGGCATCGCGGGGCCGCTGCACCTTGCCTGCGCCCGCGACAGCGGCGAGGACCGGGCCACGGTGGCCTACGTGGAGGACTGCGCGCGCCAGGCCGGCCTCGACGCCCGGTTCCTGCACATGGACGAGATCGGCCTCGATCCGATGGGACGCTTCACCGATACCGACGATCTGACGATTTCCACCCTGTTCAAGCTGTATCCCTGGGAATGGCTGTTCGAGGAACCGTTCGGGCTGTCGATCCCGACCTCCGGCTGCGCCTTCATCGAGCCGGCCTGGAAGGCGATCCTGTCCAACAAGGGGCTTCTGGCCCTTCTATGGGACATGTTCGAGGGGCACCCGAACCTGCTTCCGGCCCATTTCGAGGACGACCCGCGCGCCGCCGACCTGCCGCGTCCCTGGGTGCGCAAGCCGCTCTTGTCTCGCGAGGGCTGGAACGTGGACCTGGTCGGCGACGACGGATCATCGCCGGCTCCGGTCAAGGATGGTCCCTACGGCGCCGAGGGGCACGTGGCGCAGGCCTTTCATCCACTCCCCGAGTTCGCCGGCAACCGCCCGGTCTGCGGGGTTTGGCTCATCGCCTCGCAGCCCTGCGGCCTCGGCATCCGCGAGGACACCTCGTGGGTCACCGGCAACGACGCGCGGTTCCTGCCGCACATCATATCCGAATAGAGCCGGACCGCCGCGTCAGGTCCGCGAGGGGCCTAGGGTATGCCCGTGGCCCAACGGCCCATGGCCTTGGCCGAGCCCGGGCGCCGCCTCGATCGCCGCCCGCACGTAGGCGCGCGCCCGCGCCACCGCCGCCACGAGCTTGAGACCCTCCGCCAGCCCGGTGGCGATGGCCGAGGCCAGGGTGCAGCCGGTGCCGTGGGTGTGGCGCGTGATCAGGCGCGGCCCCTCGAAGCGGCGCACGCCGTCCGGACCGATCAGCAGGTCGAGAAGCGTGTCGCCGTGGCCATGGCCGCCTTTCATCAGCACCGCTCCGGCACCCTGCTCGATCAGCGTCCGGCCGGCGGCGATCCGCGACTCCTCGTCGTCCAGGGTCAACCCGGTGAGCGCCGCCGCCTCGGGCAGGTTGGGGGTGATCAGGGTCGCCATCGGCAACAGAACGGATTTCAGGGTCGCCACGGCCGCGTCGTCGAGCAGTGCCGCGCCACCCTTGGCGACCATCACCGGGTCGACCACCACCGGCACCCGTGGCGCCACCTCGGCCAGGGTTTCGGCGACCGCGTGGATCACCTCCGGGCGGTGCAGCATGCCGATCTTGACGCAGTCGGCGCCGATGTCGTTCAGCACCACCTGGATCTGCCGCGCGATGAACTCCGCCGGCACCTCGTGGATGCCATGCACGCCACGGGTGTTCTGCGCGGTCAGCGCGGTGATCGCGGTCATCGCGTAACCGCCGAGGCAGGTCACCGCCTTCAGGTCGGCCTGAATGCCGGCCCCTCCGCCGGAATCCGATCCGGCGATGATCAGAACGCGCCCGATCATGCCGCGACGGCCCGCACGGCATTGCAGATGTCGGCCACCACGGCCTCGATGAGGTCCGGATCCTCGCCTTCCGCCATCACCCGGATCAGCGGCTCGGTGCCCGAGGGCCGGATAAGCAGCCGGCCCCGCGCGCCGAGGCGGTTCTCGCCCTCGGCGATCGCCTGCTTGACCGTCGCCGCGTCGAGCGGCTGCCCGCCCATGAACCTGACATTGCGCAGCAACTGCGGCAGCGGCTCGAAAATCCGGCAGACCTCGCTGACCAGCGACTCCTGCTGCTTGACTATGGCCAGAATTTGCAGCGCCGCCAGCAGCCCGTCGCCGGTCGTCGCATGATCGCCGAGCACGATGTGCCCGGACTGCTCGCCGCCGACGTTGAACCCGTTGGCGCGCATGTACTCGACCACGTAGCGGTCGCCGACCTGGGTGCGGTGCAGGGCCAGTCCCTGGGTGGTCAGGTAGCGCTCCAGGCCCAGGTTGGACATCACGGTGGCGACCAGGCCGTCGCCGTTCAACTGCCCCTCGCGGGCCCAATGGGTGGCGATCAAGCCCATCAGCTGGTCGCCGTCGATCAGCTCCCCGGTCTCGTCGGCGATCAGCACCCGATCGGCGTCGCCATCCAGGGCGATCCCGATATCGGCCCCGTGGGTCACCACCTGCTCCCGCATCGCCAGGGTTTCGGTGGAGCCGCAGCCCTGGTTGATGTTGAAGCCGTCCGGCGATGTGCCGACCGGCACCACCTCGGCACCGAGTTCCCACAGCACCTCGGGCGCCACCTTGTAGGCGGCTCCGTGGGCGCAGTCGATGACCACCTTGAGGCCGTCGAATCCCATGCCGCGCGGCACCGTGCGCTTGACGTACTCGGTATAGCGCCCCGGCACGTCCTCCAGACGCCGGGCCCGGCCCAGCCGCTCCGGCGCCGCGCGGACGTGCTCCAGGCCGTCGGCCATCAGTGATTCGATGGCCCGCTCCACGTCATCGGACAGCTTGTAGCCGTCCGGGCCGAACAGCTTGATCCCGTTATCGTGATAAGGGTTGTGGGAGGCCGAGATCATGACTCCCAGGTCGGCCCGCAGGGAGCGCGTCAGCATGGCGATGGCGGGGGTCGGCATCGGCCCGACCAGGATCACGTCCACCCCGCCGGAAATGAACCCGGCGGTCAGCGCCGGTTCCATCATGTAGCCCGACAGCCGGGTGTCCTTGCCGATCACCACCCGGTGGCGGTGATTGCCGCGCCGGAACTGGGCGGCGGCGGCGAGCCCCACCTTGAGGGCGATTTCGGCGGTCATCGGATGGGAATTGGCGGTCCCGCGGATTCCGTCGGTCCCGAACAGCTTGCGAGTCATACTGCCGCCCCTTAATGCCCTGCGTGACCAAATCGAGGAAAAATATAAGGTTCTGCTTAGCAAATTCGCGCCGCGCCGGCAATCGTCACGCGGCGCCGATCGCCGTCCAAACGGTCAGCGCCTGCCGGGTCGCCGCCACGTCGTGAACCCGCAGGATGCGGGCGCCGGCGGCCACTCCGCGCAACGCGGCGGCCAGCGATCCCGCCAACCGATCCTTCGGCGCCACGTCGCCGCACAGGCCGGCGATGAACCGCTTGCGCGACGCCCCGAGCAGCACCGGGCAGCCGATATCGTCCAACCGGTCCAGATGCGCGAACAGCGACAGGTTATGGGTCAGGGTCTTGCCGAACCCGATGCCCGGATCGACGGCGATCCGTTGGCGCGGGATCCCGGCCTTCTCGCAGGCCGAGACGCGGTCGGCCAGATAGTCCCGCACCTCCGACACCACGTCCCCATAGCTCGGATTGTCCTGCATGGTTCCAGGCTCGCCCCGCATGTGCATCAGCACCACCGACACTCCGAGACGGGCCACCGTGTCGAGCGAGTCCGGATCGCCGGTCAGCGCGGTGACATCGTTGACGATCGACGCCCCGGCCGCCACCGCGCGCCGCATCACGCCGGCGCGCCGGGTGTCGATGGACAGCGGCACTCCGATCCCGGCCAGCCCCTCGATCACCGGCAGGACGCGGGCCAGTTCGTCGTCCGGACCCGTCGGCGCCGCGCCGGGACGAGTCGATTCGCCGCCGATATCGAGGATGTCGGCCCCCTGATCGACCAGGGCCCGCCCATGCGCGACGGCGACCGTCGGATCGAGAAAGTCCCCGCCATCGGAGAAACTGTCCGGGGTCACATTGACGATCCCCATGATCCGGGGTCGGTCCAGGGACAGTCCGGCGAATGCGCGATCCATAGGGCAATTCCTTTCGCGACCGAACATGACTCGGGCCCCGCTCGGGACGGGGCCCGTATCGAAAATCCGCCGGTTGTTGGGCGGTCAGGCCTCCGGCTGGGGCTCCCCCCCGGTCCACGGGGACCTGCGCCGCCGGCCGGAAGCCGCGTCCGTGGTCGGCACCGAGGAGCGCCGGCCGCCCTTGCCCTTCGGGCGCGGTTCGTCCTCTTCCTCGCGCTTAATGTCCTCGCCGGCCAGCAGGCCACGGATTTCATCGCCGCTCAGGGTCTCGTACTCCAGCAGGCCCTGGGCCACCTTTTCCAGGTCGTCGCGATTATCCCGGACGATTTGGCGGGCCCAGGTCTCGGCCCTGTCGATCAGCGCCCGAATCTCGCTATCGATGAGCTGCGCCGTGGCGTCGGACACGTTCTTGTGCTGGGTCACCGAATGGCCGAGGAACACTTCTTCCTGGTTGTCGGTGTAGCGCAACGGTCCGAGCTTCTCGGAAAAACCGAATTCGGTGACCATTTTCCGCGCCATGTCGGTGGCCCGCATGATGTCGTTGCCGGCCCCGGTGGTCACGTTCTCGGCGCCGAACACCAGTTCCTCCGCCACCCGGCCGCCGTACAGGATGGCGAGCAGGGATTCGATCTCGGTTTTCGAATGACTCAGCTTGTCGCGTTCCGGCAGCGACATCGTGACCCCAAGCGCGCGACCGCGCGGAATGATCGTCACCTTGTGCAACGGATCGGCCTTCGGCACATGCAGCGTGACGAGGGCGTGTCCGGCCTCGTGATAGGCGGTGAGGGTTTTTTCGTCCTCGGTCATCACCATGGACCGCCGCTCGGCGCCCATCATCACCTTGTCCTTGGCCGCCTCGAAATCGACCATGGTCACCATCCGCTTGCCGGCCCGCGCCGCCATCAGCGCCGCCTCGTTGACCAGATTGGCCAGATCGGCGCCGGAGAAGCCGGGAGTGCCTCGGGCAATCACCTTCGGGTCGACGTCGGGGGCCAGGGTGACCTTCCGCATGTGGACCTTGAGAATCTTCTCGCGACCAATGATGTCCGGGTTGGGCACCACCACCTGACGGTCGAAGCGGCCGGGCCGCAGCAGGGCCGGATCGAGCACGTCGGGACGGTTGGTGGCGGCGATCAGGATCACGCCCTCGTTGGACTCGAAGCCGTCCATCTCGACCAGAAGCTGGTTCAAGGTCTGTTCGCGTTCGTCGTTGCCGCCGCCCAGGCCGGCGCCGCGATGCCGGCCGACCGCGTCGATCTCGTCGATGAAGATCAGGCAGGGAGCGTTCTTCTTGCCTTGCTCGAACATGTCGCGCACCCGCGAGGCGCCGACGCCGACGAACATCTCGACGAAATCCGATCCGGAGATGGTGAAGAACGGCACGTTGGCCTCGCCGGCGATGGCCCGCGCCAGAAGGGTCTTGCCGGTGCCCGGCGGGCCGACCAGCAGAACGCCCTTCGGGATCTGGCCGCCCAGGCGCTGGAACCGGTGGGGGTCACGCAGGAACTCGACGATCTCCTCCAGCTCCTGCTTGGCCTCGTCGATTCCTGCGACGTCCTCGAAGGTCACCCGGCCGGCCTTCTCGGTCAGCAGCTTGGCCTTCGACTTGCCGAATCCCATCGCCTTGCCGCCGCCGCCCTGCATCTGCCGCATGATGAATATCCACACGCCGATCAGAAGCAGGAACGGGAACCAGTTAATGAGCACGGTGAGCAGCGAGACCGATTCCTCCTTGGGACGCGCGGTCACCGCGACGCCCTTCTCGGTCAGGCGGTCGATCAGTTTCGGGTCCTCGGGCGCATATGTGTGGAACGGCTGCCCATTGCGATCGACGCCGGCGATGTTGCGTCCCTCTATGGTGACGCTGGTCACGTCGCCGGCCTGAACCGCGCTCAGAAACTCGGTATAGGACTGGGTGGCGTCGCGCGGATGATCCGTGGCGTCCTGGAAAACTTGGTACAGCAGTAGGAGCAGCACCGCGATAACCACCCAAAGGGCGAGATTGCGACTGAAGTTCACGTCCATCAATCCTTGTTCGCCGGGTCGGCGCCACGGCGACCATCGCGCGGCGAGTCCTCCAGCGGGCTGTTGCATTAAGAAATAGTGTGACTTCGGCATGACGCAAGGGAAAACCCCCACCCGGCGAGGGGAAGCGGCGGCCGAAAACGGGCATCGACCATCCCCCGCATGGCGTCCGGGAAGACGTCCAGATGCGGGACCGCGACCACGCGCCCGCCGGCCCGCAGGCACGGCAGGGCGGCCCGCGCGGCGACCGGAATCCGGGTCCCGCCGCGCTCCGCCACCACCGCCGCCACGGCGCGCCAGCCGTCCTCGCCGAGCGGTCCCAGGCGCGCTTCCGGGAGGGTCTCCACCCGGCCGTCGAACCGAACCTCGAACCGGTTGTCCCAGACCAGCCGGCCGGGACACGCCGCCACCGGCTCCGGCCGCCCGCGCCCGACCTCGCGGCACACCAGCAGGGTCCGCGTGTCGAGAATCGCGAAGCGTGCCCCTCCCAGGGTTCCGCCGCCGACCGCCGTCAGCCGGTCGTCGAGTCGCCTCAGCGCCGCCGCGCCGGGGACATGGGTCGCGCCTCCGTAGACCAACGAGAGCCGCCCCAGCACCCGCCGTCGCCACTCGGCCCCGGCCGCCGCCAGGCGATTCGCGTCGAGCCGCGCGAAGCCGGCCGCGTCGACCTGGCAGGCGGTGGCCAGCAACCGCGCCGTTTCGACTTCGCGGCGCCTTCGGTCGGACGCGTGTCCGGCCGATTCGGCAAGCAGGGCGGACGAGCGCTCGGCGGTCAGGGCGGCGCGCAGGCGAACCCTGGCAAACCTCTGGTCGAGGTTGGATGGATCGTCGATCCACGGCAGGCCGGCCGCTTCCAGGGTGGCGCGCAGGCGACGCCGCGGCACGTCGAGCAATGGCCGCAGCAGGCGCCCCCAGG
>JANQIL010000165.1 GCA_028282245.1 Magnetospira sp. | reverse complement strand
TTTGTGGGCCGGCAGATTGTCCATCACCACGATGTCGCCGGGGCGCAGCGTGGGGACCAGGACCGGCTCCACATAGGCCAGGAACGCCGCCCCGGTCATGGCGCCGCCGAGGGTCATGGGGGCCGTCACCCCCGACAGCCGCTGCGCACCCACAAACGTGGTCGTGTTCCAATGGCCATGCGGCACAGGGGCGCGGCAGCGCTCGCCCCTCGGCGCCCGACCGAACAGCCGCGCCATCTTCGTCGATGTGCCCGTCTCATCGATGAACACCAGGCGCTCGGGGTCGAGGTCCGGCTGGGCGTCGAACCAGGCCCGGCGGGCGGCGGCTACGTCGGCTCGCTCCTGTTCGGTAGCGTGCGCCGTCTTTTTTTCCGCGTCACGCCGTGGCGCTGGAAAAACCGACAGACCACGCTCGGCAGCGGCCGATAGCCGCCGGTCTCTGCTGCGAGACGCTCGGCCACCTCCGCCAGTGTCAGGTCGGGTTCTGCCTCGATCCAGCCAAGGATGAGATCGCGATACCCATCGATCCGATGGGACCGAACGTTGCCGCCGCGTCTGTCGGGCTCCAGGTCGCCGCGCGTTCGTGCCCGGGCAACCCAGCGGATCGCCGACGATACGCCGACACCAAACCGCTCGGCAGCCGCACGGCGCGATGCACCCGCCTCAACGGCTTCAACAACACGTCGGCGAAGATCAACAGAAAGGGCCTTGGACATGAAGGCTGGCCTCCTTCTCCAGCCCTCATCTTGAATCACAGAACCCCAGTCCTGGGAATCCCCCGATTCACATGCCGCTCAATCCGCTCTAGCGACTTCCGGAATCGGTGCCTTTTCCCCGATTCTCCGGGCCTACGGGGATCCGAGGAACCGATCGATCCCGGCCTGGGCGCACTGCATGTCCTGGTCCGGGGTGCCGGAACTGATTCCGATGCCACCCACGAAGTCGCCGTCCACCTCCACCGGCAGCCCGCCGCCGACCACGCAAAGGCGGCCGCCGATCGCGGTGTGGATGCCGAACACCAGGTTGCCGGGCACGCAGTTGGCGTTGTAGGCATGGGTCGCCTTGCGCGCCGCGCCGGCGGTGAACGCCTTGTCGATGGCGATGGTGATCGAGGTCACCTTGCCGCCGTCCATACGCTCGAAGGCGATCAGGTTGCCGGATTCGTCGACCACCGCGATGCACATGGGCACCCCGATCTCGGTCGCCTTGTCGCGCGCCCCGGCGATCAGGACCTGGGCGTCGGCTTGGGACAGTCGTTTGATGGTCAGCATGGATCAGGCTCCCTTGGCTTCGCGGCGCCGCGCGTGGAGGATGGGCTCGGTATAGCCGTTGGGCTGCGTCCGGCCCTGAAGGATCAGGTCGCGCGCCGCCCGGAAGGCGACGCCGGTCTCGAAATCGGGGGCCATCGGCCGGTAGGTCGGATCGTCGGCGTTCTGGCGGTCGACCACGGCGGCCATGCGCTTGAGGGTCTCAATCACCTGGTCCTCGTCGCAGATGCCGTGGTGCAGCCAGTTGGCGATGTGCTGGCTGGAGATGCGCAGGGTGGCGCGGTCCTCCATCAGGCCCACGTCGTGGATGTCCGGCACCTTGGAACATCCGACCCCGGCGTCGATCCAGCGCACCACGTAGCCGAGGATGCCCTGCGCGTTGTTGTCCAGCTCGTGCCGGATGTCGTCGGCCGACAGGTTCACGCCGCCCAGCATCGGCGGCGTCAGGATGTCGTCCAGGCTGGCCCGCTGCCGGGTCGCCAGGGCGGCCTGCCGAGCCGCCACGTCCACCTCGTGGTAGTGCAGGGCGTGCAGGGTGGCGGCGGTCGGCGACGGCACCCAGGCGCAATTGGCGCCGGCCATCGGATGCGCGCCCTTGGTGGCCAGCATCTGCGCCATGTCGTCCGGCTTCGGCCACATGCCCTTGCCGATCTGGGCCCGTCCCGGCAGGCCACAGGCCAGGCCGATGTCCACGTTCCAGTTCTCGTAGGCCTTGATCCACGGCTCGCCCTTGATCGCCTCCTTGGGCAGCACCGGACCGGCCTCCATGGAGGTGTGGATCTCGTCGCCGGTGCGGTCCAGGAATCCGGTGTTGATGAACACCAGCCGCGCGGACACGGCGCGGATGCACTCCTTGAGGTTCACCGTGGTCCGCCGCTCCTCGTCCATCACCCCGACCTTCAGGGTGTTGACGGGCAGGCCGAGCGCCATCTCGACGCGGCCGAACAGGTCGTTGGTGAAGGCGGCTTCCTCGGGGCCGTGCATCTTCGGCTTGACGATGTAGACGCTGCCGGCGCGGCTGTTGCGGTAGGGTCCCGGGCCCTTGAGGTCGTGTTGGGCGACGACGGCGGTCACCATGGCGTCGAGCATGCCCTCGGGGATTTCGTTGCCGTCGGCGTCGAGCACCGCGTCGGTGGTCATCAGATGGCCCACGTTGCGGATCAGCATCAGGCTGCGCCCCGGCAACGTGAACTCCTGGCCGTCCGGCGAGATGTAGGCGCGGTCCGGTTCGAGGCGTCGCGTCACCGTCGCGCCGCCCTTCTCGAAGGATGCCTCCAGGGTGCCGGTCATCAGGCCGAGCCAGTTGCGATAGACCCCGACCTTGTCCTCGGCGTCCACGGCGGCCACCGAATCCTCGCAGTCCTGGATGGTGGTGACCGCCGATTCGAGGATCACGTCGCAAACTCCGGCCGCGTGGGCGCGGCCGATGGGATGATCGCGGTCGATCCGGATTTCGATGTGCAGACCGTTGTTGACCAGCAGGATCGACTCCCCGGCACGGCCCACGTATTGCTCGTCACGGACC
>JANQIL010000113.1 GCA_028282245.1 Magnetospira sp. | reverse complement strand
CCGCCGGTCCACCGTTTCGAGCCTTTCCATCCGCTGGATACAGCGCAGAAGGAGTTCGGTCGAAAGCACCACCGGCGGCGTATCGAGGACCAGTTCGCTGACGAACTCCTCGTCGTGGCCGGTGAAGGCGCGCAGAATCACTTCCCGGCAGTGATGGCCGTCCGACCAGTAGCCATGCGGCAACCGGATCGCCTCCCCCATCGCCGCCTAGTCCTCCGGCTCGGTGTAGCTGGGCTCGCTGGGCTCGACCACCTCGTAATCGCGCTCCCAGCCTTCGTTTTCCAGCTTCAGGGTCTGGATGGCGACGGCATTGGCGCTGGCGTCCAACTCCGGCAGCGCCTGGAATTCGCTTACCCAGCACCGGAACACCTTGTAGCTGATCACCGGCTGGCCGGCCTCGTTGTACAGCTCGATTATGATGTCCTTGCGGAAGTCCTTGAGCGAGACCTCGGACCCCAGGCCGGACCCGAAGTTCCACACCTTGTTGGCCCATTTCTCGAACTCGGTGTCGTGGGTGACGCCGCGCTCCAGGGTGATGGCCTCGTACTTGCTTTGGCCCGGAGACCGGCGCACCGTGCTGGGATCACCGCCCTCGCGGTGTTCCACCACCTCGGTGCTGCGCTTGAGAGCCCCCACCTTGGACACCCCGGCCACGTAGCGGCCATCCCATTTGACGCGGAACTTGAAATTCTTGTACGGATCGAAACGCTGCGCGTTGACGCTGAATTGTGCCATGACCGCCTTCCTCCGTTAGGTCTCGATCTTTCCAGCCAACTGCTGGATTTTTACGATGACGAATTCCGCCGGCTTGAGCGGCGCGAACCCAACGAGGATGTTGACGATCCCGCGATTGATGTCCGCCTGGGTGGTTGTCTCCCTGTTGCACTTGACCAGATAGGCCTCGCGCGGGCTGCTGCCCTGGAACGCGCCCTGCCGGAACAGGCCGTGCATGAAGGCACCCACGTTGAGGCGGATCTGGGCCCATAGCGGCTCGTCATTGGGCTCGAAGACCACCCATTGGGTGCCGCGGAACAGGCTTTCCTCGATGTACAGGGCGATGCGCCGCACCGGCACATACTTCCAGTCCGAGGCCTGCTGGTCGGCCCCCATCAGGGTGCGCGCGCCCCAGCACACGTTGCCGACCACATCGAAGCCGCGCAGGCAATTCAGCCCCAGCGGATTGAGCTGGCCGTTCTCGGCATCGGTCAGCTTGTAACTGAGATCCGGCGTGTTGCGCAGCGTGCCCTCGATGCCGGCCGGCGCCTTCCAGACGCCACGATTGGCGTCGGTGCGCGCGTACAGGCCGGCGATGCTGCCGCAGGGGGCAACCGCCTTGAGGCGATTGTTGTTGAGCGGATCCGGAATGCGCGGTCGGGGAAAATAGGCCGCCGCGTTTTGATGCCGCAGGTTGGCGTTGTCCTCGAGCCAGTCGCGCGCCTCCTGCATGGTGTCGATGTTGGCCGGCAGATCGACGATCATGAAGGCGCGGCGCGCCTCGCAATAGGATTGGGCCTCGCTCACCACCGCCGTCATGTCGTTGGCGTTCAACGCCGCGGCGCGCGGCAAACAGAGGATGTTGAACAGGTCGGCGTCCTCAAGGGCATAGATGCCGGTCTTGTCGGCCAGTGAGCCGCGCAGGTCGGCCGCCTCGGGGGGATTGCCGTCGTCGCCCTCGGTTCCCGCGCCCTGGGCGCCCACGCTGCTGGTGCTTCCCAGCATGTACTGTTGCAGGTTGGCCAGCGGCGCGACCAGGCCGACGTCGGTGGCCGGCGTGCCGCCGTCGTCGGTAAAGGTAAGGATGGTTTCGGCATCGAAGTCGCGGCCGTTGCGTCCGGCTCTGACCAGGAAGCGATCGCCGATCAGCTGTACCGTGGCACCGGCCAGCAGCGGCTCGTCGGGGTCGGCGGCACGGATCGCCGACTGCAGCAGCCGCCGGACCTGCAACAGGTTGGTCGGCGGCGTCGTGAAGTCGATACTGGCGGTGGCGGTGCTGCCGTTGTAGTGCACGGTGAAACTGTTGCCGGAACTCAGCGACGCCGCGGCGCCGCTGGCGTCGGCGCCCCAGGTGCCGGTGGGCGCCGGCAGGGTGGCATGATCGGTTGTCGGGGTCATGCGCGTCAGCTGGATCAGTTTGGATCCCTCGTTCACCACCTCCACCGCGTAATCGGCATGATCGGGGTCCATGTTCAGATTGCGGAAGGTCTCGTCCTGCCGCACCACCTGGCGACCGTCCCGCAACGCGATTTCCGACACCGTCATGTTGAAGCTGTCGGCGACGGGCGTGTCATAATCCACATCAATTCGAATGTTGTTTGCCCACGCGCCCGGGTTGTCGACCGCCACGCCCTTGCGCCGCTGGCCGGCGGTCGCCGTGAGCACGTCCGTGCCCGAACCGTCCTCCAAAACGGTGGTCGCGGTGCCGTATGTCGGCCCGGTCGCGGGATCCACCTCGCCCGTTCGCACCACATGGGCGGTGCCGCCGCCGTTCAGGAAGAACTGCGAGATGGCGTAACTCGCCTCGCTGTCGCGGTGCAGGCCGCCGAATTCGCGTTCGAAGTCGCCCATGTTGAAAATCTGCACCGGATGATTCATCGGGCCGCGGGCGAAAAAATCGACGAAGGCGCCAATCGACGTCGCCACTCCGGCGATGGTGCGCACGCCACTGGGCAGTTCCTCAATATAAACGCCGGGATAAGTCGGAGTGACTGGCATGGCTCGGTTCTCCTTCTCGCTTGGATGACGTCGGGCTCAGATCACGGCCCCGGGGGCGTCGCGTCACGGCCGACGAGCACGCGAATGATGGCGTTCTGGCTCAGGGTGCTGGTGACGAAAAGGCTGGTGGGCGCCGCGTCCAACGCGGCGACCGCTCCGACGCCGACCAGGATGACGGGCTGGTCGAGGCGGAACGCGGGATTGCCGCTGCCGTTGACCTTGTAACTGAGGTGGTGGGTTTCATCGCCGTAGGCGTCGGCGCTGATCGCCAGCAAGGTCACCTGTCCCGACAGGCTGCTCGGCTGGATCTCCACTTCCCGGTCCGTGTCCGGTCCGCCTGGCGCGGTGCTGCCAAGGATTTCCACGTCGATGCTGTCCACCGCCTCCACCGAGGTGACGCGGGAGAACGATAGTTCGGTCCGGCCACCGACCTGAACGGTGGCGTTCCATCGAATCGACTTGGTCATAAGCATCTCCGTTTGATGATGGCGGTCGCCAATTGGACAGACTGAACAAAATTTCTCGCCGCGCAGCCGACGGCTGCCGCTTCAATCGTGAACCCCGCAAGAAACCCTGCACAACAAATGCGGTAATCTTGGGGCAATGCCGACAACCCGCGCATTCCGGCCATCGTGGGCCGCAATTCGGATCGATTATGACTAAACCGTGCATTTCACCGCGATTAACTTGCCGATTACGCGAAAAAAAGGCGTGTTGGTTGCTGCAGACACGATGAGCATGCCATTTATTGGCGATATAAACAATCACAAATGCTTGTATTGGATGATTTCAGACAGGTTGTTTATATTAATTAATTTTTTTTTAGATGTATATCTAATATTAATACGAATGATCATCCTCGACCGAATGCTTGGAATCGGCGTTTCTTTCAAATTCCTGCGTCCAATTCCAAAGAACCGCGCAAGTCTTGTCCGCGAAAAGCTTCGCGGTATTCGATAGAGTGCTTCTGACTCGCATTTTTCGCTATCACTGTAAATATTTGGCCCTGAAGAACGCTTAAAGAAGCGCGATGGTGTTGAGAACGAGGCGCAAGCGGTGCGGTTCGGCGGCATCCGCCGTCCGCCGCGCCAGCGCCTCGGCGGAGCCGGCCGCAAACCGCTCCAGATTCCAGATCTTCAACGATACCGCCGCCGCCGTGAATTCCGACGTATAGGCCTTTCGTTTCTTCGTCTCGTCACGCCAGATGGTCAAATCGTAATTTACCATCCGGTCCGGATTTCCGGAGGAGGGTCAAGGCCGGACACACGACCGCACCCGACCACAGGCTCGTCCCGATCAAAAAAAATGCTTGCATTCCAGGGGATTTTCACACAAAAAATTTTGTATAATAATATAGCCGGTACCACAGGCGCCCGACCATCTCGTGGACGGCGAAATAGCTGTTGCGGAGCGACGCCACGCTTGGCAGGAAATCGGTGGTCTTCATGTGCGCGCGGGTCGCCGGCGCCACCGGCAACGGCACCACGTTCAGGCCGGCCCGCGCGAAGGCCTCCCGGGCCCGCGGCAGGTGCCAGGCGTGGGTTGCCAGATAGATCGTGTCGATGTTCTCGGAACGCAGGATTTTGGCGCTGAACACCGCGTTTTCGAAAGTGTTCTGGGCCTGCCCTTCCAGGAGCACGGACTCGAACCCGAGATCCTGGATCAGCGTCCGGGCCATCATCCAGGCCAGCGATTTCCGGAACTGCGTCATGCGACCGCCGGTCACCAGGACCGGGAGGCCCTCGTCGCGGGCGACCCTCGCGCCGTGGTGCAGGCGTTCCAGGGTGAGACCGTTGAGTTCCTCGCGCGGATGCTCGGGCGTCGCCAGGTGGGCCCCGGCGCTGAGAATCACCACCGCCCGCGGGCGGGGCGTCTCGGAATCGGCATCGGCGGGCGGCATCGGGGATTGAACGGCGACCAGCAGGTTGCTCGCGATCACGTTGGTCGACAGGAGATAGAGGAGGCTCGCGGCGACCAGGGAGAGAATCAGCCAGCGCTCCCGCCAGCGCTTGTGAATCAGGGCAAGCACCAGTCCGATCACGGTCATGATCAGCAGGATGCCCGGCGGCATCAACAGCATCTTGACGGTTGTCAGCATCGAAAGCCGGTCGGCGCGCTCATCCGACCTGACGGCCGATCATTGGCCCGATGGTATTGGCGACCGGCAACGGCAGCTTCTTCCAGGCCGAGATCATGAGCTTGTATTTCGGATTATTGGGGTTCACGTCGGGCAGCGGCCGGTTCCCCTTCATGCGGAAGGCGAGGTCGAGCGGCCGTGGCTCGAATCCCCAGTTCTTCTTGAAGGCATAGGGACCGGTGTCGATTTTGCTGCGCCCGAAGTCGAACACCGCGCAGCCCCTGTCCACCGCCCGCCGCATGACCTGGAAGTACATCAGGTCGGCGGCGCCGAGCCTGCGCGCCTCGGGCACCGCGCCGGTGTAATAGGGCATCACGCGGTCGCGGAAATAGAAGTTCAGGACGCTGCTCAGGGGACGACCGTCAAGCCGCACGGTCAGAATATCGGCGTCGTCGGCGAAGACGCGCATCAGGTTGGCGACATACCGGCGGCCGAACACCGGAGTGCCCAGGTTGCGCATGCTCAGGGAATAAAGGCGGTAGAAATCGTTGATCCTGGAATCGACCGTGTGGGTCAGATCGGAGTCCAGGGCCTTGCGGACCACCGCGCGCTGCTTGCGGGGAATCTGCTTCAGGTTGGCGTCGTGCTCGCTTTCCATTGGCCGCTCGAACGTCGCGTAGAGCCCGGACCTGCGTTGCCAGCCCGGGTGCGCGGCCTTCGGATTGCGGTACTCGATGTAGTCGGCGCGCAGGCTGTCCAGCAGCGACTCGGCCGCCCGGTCCAGGGCGTCGCGGGCCGCGTCCTCGACGGCCGCCGGCGATCCGTCGACACAAAACGCGTTCGAGACCAAGCGGTTGCCGAATATCGGGCTCCTGACGTGAACGAGAGGCAACACGCCCACGATGCGTCCGTCGCGCTCCGCGTAGAGGAAACGCCCTTTCTGCCGGAAGCTCTGCTCGATCACCCGTTTCCAGCCCGCCCTGTGGAAGAACGTGGCGTCCGGACAGGTCTCCACGAACGCGTCCCAGCGATCGACGTTCGCGTGATCCAGTTCCCTTACGGTAACCATCAGCCGTCCCGTTTTCGGTTATCGCCGTCACCGTCGCTTGGAAAGACACGATCCATCCTGTCCCACCGGAACTGGGCGAGCAGGCTTCGCAGGCGGCCTTCCATGCGGTGGAGGTTGTGATAGTGGCGGAACCTGGACTTCGCCGACAGTCCGCCGACGCGCGGCTGGTCCGGATCCAGTTCCCAGGGGTGGTAATAGAAGATACAGGGCCGTCCGTCCGCCCGATTGACCCGCCGGAAGGCTCCTCGCGAGACCGCGTAGGGGAGCAGCCGGAAGTATCCGCCGCCCGAGCAGGGCAGGTTGCGGCCGCCCAGGCGAACCGTGGTCAGCGGAATTTCGAGCACCGGCGCGGCGGTGGGCCGAAAGGGGAACCGTGGCGCCTCGGGCATGCCGTAGAGATCGTGGGCGATCGGATAGACCGAGGAGCTGTAGAGGTAGCCTTCCTCGGCCAGGACATCGTAGGCCCAGAGGTTGCCACGGCCGATCGAGAACGTGGCGGCGCGAAACCCCGTCACCGGAGCTCCGCCCAAATCCTCCAGCAACGCCTTGGTGCGCCGGATGTCGTCGCGGAACTCGTCCGCCGTCTGATCGGTGACCAGATGGTGGGCCCAGCCGTGGCTGGCCAACTCGTGGCCCTCGTCGACGATCCGGCGAATCAGGCCGGGAAACCGCCGGGCGACCCAGCCGAGGGTGAAGAACGTCGCCTTGGCGCCGGTCTCGGCATAGATGTCGAGGGCGCGGCCGGTGTTGCGCTCGACCCGGCTCGGAAACGAATCCCACTCGTCGCGCGACACCCGGCCGGCGAATGCCTGGACCTGGAAGAAATCCTCCACGTCGATGGTCATCGCATTGACGATGGAAAGGGATGGATCGTCGCCCGACGGGCCGGTCATTGCGACTGTCGCCTCTTGTCGAAGTCGCCGTACAGGGTGTCCAGGTAATTGGCGAAGGTGGTGAGGGCGCTGCGCAAGGCCAGGTCGTGCAGACGCACCAGTTCCTCCATGGCTTGCAGCCGCTGGGACAGCTCCTTGAGCGCCCGGGCATGCTCCCGCAGGGCCTCGGACTCGAGCATCGCCACATTGGATCCGTCAACCACCGGGCCCATGGGGGCCAGCGGGTCCTGATCCGGGCCGCCGCCGTGCTCTTCGTCCAGTTCCTCGGCGACCTGATTCACGTCGTCGACGTCGATGGTGTGTTTCTCTTCCAGGCACCCGAACAGCAAGAGCCGAGAACAGAGTCCGTTGATGCGGCGGGGAATGCCGCCGGTGCGTTCGTAGATGGCCGCGAAGGCGTCCTCGGTGATCGCCGGATCGCCGTTCCATTCCACTTCCCGCAACCGATGCTCGATATAGGCCTTGGTCTCCTCGGCATCCACCGGGCCGAGATGAAAGGAGGCGATGACGCGCTGCCGGAGCTGCTCCATGTCGGGGTTCGCGATGGTGCGCCGGAACTGCGGCTGGCCGACCAGTATGCTCTGCAGGGGCGCCTCGTCGCCGACCTGCAGGTTCGACAGCATGCGCAGTTCCTCCAAGGTTTCGAAGGACAGGTTCTGCGCCTCGTCGACCACCAGGATGCAGCGTTTCCCCTCGTCGAGGCTTTTCGCCAGGAACTCCTGAATCGCCTCGAGGAGGGCCGGCTTGGTCAGTCCCTCGTGGGCGATCCCGAACACCGAGGCGGCCATGTAGATGGTGTCCTCGGCGTTGAACCGCGAGGTGACGATGGTCCCGGTCTTGAAGCGGGTGTGGTCCATCTGCGACATCAGGTGGGCCAGCAGGGTGGTCTTGCCGGCGCCCACGTCGCCGGTGATCACGACGAATCCCTCCCCCTGCGTCAGGCCATAGGAGAGGTAGGCCTTGGCCCGATTGTGAACCGTGCTTCCGAAGAAAAAGCGCGGGTCCGGCGTCAACTGGAACGGCGGTCCCGTAAGCCCGAAGAACTCCACGTACATGGCGGTTCAAAACTCCTTGCGCAGGCTCACCGAGACGGTGTTTTCCTTCACTGCGGGGGCGTCTTCGGCATTCTGGTAAAGCCGTGCATAGCGTGCGGAGATATCGAGCGTTTCGTTCAGGGCATAGTCGAGCTTCGCCTGTCCCCTGATCGTTTTCGTGGTGCTGGAGCTGCTGGACGAGGTACGGGAATAGCTGCTGTTGAGGTTCAACGTGGTGTGGCGGGTGATCCGCCGGGTCCAGGACCCGTTCAGCGACAGGCTCCGGTCGGAGTCTCCCTCGGCGCCGGTGAACGTGCGCTTGGTCATGTTGACGCCAAAATTGAAGGTGCTGCGGCCGCGCGTTCCGGTCAGCCCGAGATTGAGCGTCTGCGAGGTGAAGCTGCGCTCGACGAGGTCGGTCTGCAGGTCGTTGGGGTTGGCCGGAAGGCCGGTTATCGGATCGATGATGACGCCCGCGTCGTTGACGACCAGATTGTTGAGGCTGTTGCCGAGGGCGATCTGCTGGGTCGAGAAATCCGCCGAATAGCTGCCGCTGAGCGTCGTCATGGGCGAAATGCGATAGAGCACGTCGCCGGTGATCTGGGTGTCGTCGAAGCGCCTGCCGTAGGATGCGCTGATGCTGGTCCTTGGGCTGGGAGTCAGCCGAACGCCCCCCGACCAGAACAGGCCGTTGTTGTCGTCGTTGTCGCTGGACTTGTCGCGGAACGTCTCGTAACCCGCGCTGGCGAGGAGGGCGATCTGCGGCGACACCCGATACGAGGCGGAGCCCTCGGTGACATCGCGGCGCCAGGCGAACTGTCCCTCGTTCATCGATATCTGGGTGCGGGCCTCGCCGTCCCAGGTCAGGACGCTGAACCGGCGGCCGCTTTCCAGGCCCGAGATGATTTCGTGCGTCACCGTGTTGCCCAGCCCGCCATCCCCGGTCTCGGTATCGGTGCCGGTCTGCATGAATCGGGTGCCGTTGAGGCGGTAGGTCAGGATGGACTCGGCCCAGCCGTCGTTGCCGTGGCGGAAGGTCGGGGCGATGGAATAGGTCAGAACGCGCGTTCGGTTGCTGGACGTGGTCCGTTCGCTGGCGGTTTCGGTGCCGGAATTGGAGATCGACTGCTCGCTGAGGGACGTTCGGGCGTCCACCGACACATACTCGGGGATGAGGTCGATTTCCCCCAGGCCCAGGAGTTGATGCCGGAATCCGTCGAGCTCGCTGTTGCGGACATAGGTGTCTCGCGACACGTCGTATCCGAACGTCGCGCTCGTCCGTCCGCCCGTGCCGTTGAGCCTCAATCCCGCCGCGGTCGTGTTGATGAAGTCGGTGCTGCGATTGGTGCCGGAGGAGTTGGCGTTGTCGGTGAAGCTTTCCTCGGTCGAGGCCGTCACCACGGTGTCCCATCTGGCCTCGGCGCCGGACATGGGAGCCACCGCCAGGAAAAGACACGCTCCCACGCCCGGGAGCGTCGCGGCGGTGATCTTGCAAGCGCCACGGCCACACCCCCGGCGCGGCATTTTCCGATCGCTTCCGCTCCGTCCCGTCGCCATTCCCATGAGGTCGCTATGCCGCCGTCGTGCGTTCCTTCAGTGACTCTCCGCCCAGGGCCCCTGCGCAGGTTGCCGACCTCCCCGAAGTGCGCCGGCCTATTCCTGGTAACCTACTGCCCTGTCTTGAAAATTCATAGCATGAATTTCTCGACCGGAACGATTGCCGAAATATTCGATCCCACGCCCGCCGGGCCGTGGGATCACCACGCGTTAGAACCAAGCCTGCGGGACGATGATCACGTCCCCCGGAAGTACCTCCACATTGGCGCTCATGTCGCCTTCCTTGAGGAGGTCGTCGAGCCGCACGCGGAAATTCTTTTTCCCGTCCTCGGCCTCGCGGACAAGAACCGCCCGGTTGCCCGCCGCGAATTCCGTCAGGCCACCGACCGCGATCATGACGTCGAGGGTCGTCATCCGCTCGCGGAAGGGGATCGCCTGCGGTTCCGCGGCTTCGCCCACGACGCGCACCTGCTGGCTGAACGGACCGACGAATTCGGTGACGATCACCGTGACGATCGGATCCTGCAAGTATTCGGACAGGACCGCCTCGATGTCGCGGGCCAGTTCCGTCGACGTCTTGCCGGCCGCCTGGAGATCCTCGATGAGGGGCACCGAGATGCGCCCATCGGGACGGACCGGGATCGATGTCGAGAGTTCCGGGTTCCGCCAAACGAATATATCAAGCGTATCGGTCGCGCCGATGCGATAGGTGGGCTGTTCGTCGACGGTCTGCGAGATCTGGGGCGCATCGTCGTAGGGTGCGCACATGGCCAGAAACTGACCGATCAAACACACCGCGACGAGTTGCATTGATTTACGGCCAAAGAAATATCTGCGCACGATTACAATATCCGAAGAGTTGTTAGAATCGACGAGGATTATTATATAATCCGCTCATTCGCGCAACAGCTTATGGGCGCACCCGAATCGTGGCCGCCGAAATGGTACTGCTGGCGGAAGGGTGTGTTGCGCCCGAGGCTTGCGTAAGCTATGTAGATGGAGCGCGAACGGCGGGAGTGCACGGGTTTGATCGTCGTTGTGGTTGCCGGTCCCGGCCATCCGATGTCGGCGCGGACGGGTATCAAGGGGGTCGCGCGGGTCGTCCGCGCGCGGATTGTCCATAAAATCTAAGGCCTCGTTGTGGAACAGATATTTTCATATATTCCCGCGGTTTGGCGCCGACGCTGGCAAGTGATCGGGATCGCTTGGCTGGTGTGCCTGGTCGCCTGGCCCATGGTCGCCCTGATTCCGGACAAGTACGAGACGTCGGCGCGCATCGTGGTGGACACCGAAAGCCTGCTGCGCCCGTTGCTGCGGGGGCTGACGGTCGAGACCAACAGTCTTCAACAGATCGAAATCATGCACCGCACGCTTCTCAGCCGACCGAATCTGGAAAAAGTGGTGCGGATGACGGACCTCGACATCAACCTGCGCACCGAGGCGGAACTGGAGGAGATGATCAAGGGTCTGCAGGATGATGTCCAGGTATCGGCGCAGCGGGCCAATCTGTTCAAGATCAGCTATACGAACTCGGTGCCCGAGGTTTCGTACAAGATCGTGCAGGCCCTGATCAGCATCTTCGTCGAGGGTAACCTGGGCGATAGCCGCAAGAACCTGGATTCGGCGCGCCAGTTCATCGAGGAGCAGGTCCGTATTTACGAGGAGCAGATGCGGGCCGCCGAGGAACGATTGTCCCGCTTCAAGCAGGCCAACCTTGGACTGCTGCCCGGCAGCACCAGCTACTACGATTTCCTGACCCAGTCGCGTGGCGATCTGGCCGTGCTCGAGGCCGAACTGGCCGACACCATCGCCCGCGAGAACGAGATTCGTCGGCAACTGGCCGGGGTGCCCGAGTACATGGAGGTTGATCAGGATTTCGAGGCCGGGGGGCCGCCCTCGGGTGTCGAGGTGCGCATTCTTGAGTTGCAGCATCGGCTCGATGAACTCCTGCTGAACTTCACGCCGAGCCATCCCGACGTGAAGTCGACCCAGCGTCTTCTCACGGATTTGCAGGAGGAGCTCGCGGGACCGCCGGTCGACGAGGAGACCCTGGAGGAACCGCAATCGACCACGAACCGGGTGCCGAACGAGCTTTACCAGAGCATCAAGCTGCAACTGGTGTCGGCGCAGACGGAAGTCGCCACGCTCCGGTCGAAGGTCGAGCGCAAGCGGCGGAAAAACATCGAGCTGGAGGAACAGGCCAACCGAATCCCCGAAATCGAGAGCGAATTGGTCCGATTGAATCGGGACTACGAGTTGAGCCGCTCCAAATACGAGGCCCTGGTGTCCCGCAAGGACGCCGCGATCATGGCCGAAAGCCAGGAAACCAAGGCCGAGAAAGTGCAGTTCCGGATCGTCGAGCCGCCGAAAATGCCCGTCCTCCCGACCGGGATCAAGCGTTCGCTGATCCTGTCCGCGGTCGTCGTGCTTGCGTTCGGCGCCGGCCTGGGGTTGGTCGTCCTCCTGGTCAGCATGCAAACGACCTTTTCGAGCGCCTTCCGCCTGGCTCAGGTCACGGGCCTTCCGGTCCTGGGCATCATTTCGCAAGGCGAGTCCAAGACAAGGAAGTCCTTCCGGACCGTTAGATTGATGGCGTTCATTTTCGCCGTCTGGCTGCTGATCGCCGTGTACATCGCCCTGGTGATGGTTGAACGGAACGTCGGCCTGACGAACGCGGTTCCCACGACCTTCAAGGAACGCGTGATCGAGGTTCTGCCGGAAAGATTCCGCAGCTTTGTAAAATAATGCCAGTCATCACCAAGGGTCTGGCTATTCTCGCGGCTAAAAGCATCGGGTGAGTGGCGAAAAATGGATCGGAAGAGCGGACCTTCGCTGATCGAGCGCGCCGCCCAGCGGCTTGCGGACATCAAACACGAACAGGCGGCCGAGCCAACGGACCCGCCGCCCCCATCGGACGTCCAGGCGAAGCCGACCGAAGAGGACGGCGGGCGGACCGCGCGTCCGTCCGATGCGCCGACGGCGGCCGTCGGTCCGAGCAGGGCGCGCGGCGGCGCGAGGAACATCACGATCGATCTCGATCGCCTCGCCGCCATGGGCATGATCACGCCGCGCGCCGAGCGCTCGCGGATGACGGAAGAGTACCGGGTCATCAAGCGGCCAATTCTTCTGCGCGCCTTCGCGGCCGGCGAGGATGCTGTGAAGGATGCCAATCTGATCATGATCACAAGCGCCATCCCGAGCGAGGGCAAGACCTTCACGGCCATCAACCTCGCCATGAGCATCGCCAAGGAGCGGGACGTCTACGTGCTGTTGGTCGACGCGGACCTGAGCCGTCCTTCGATAATGTCGACGCTGGGCGTGAAGGCGGATCGCGGTTTCGTCGATCTTCTGGAACACGAGGAGATGAGCGTGGCCGATGTTCTGCTGCGCACCAATATCTCGAACCTGTCGGTGATTCCGGCCGGCCGGCCGCACGCCATGGGCACCGAGCTTCTGGCCAGCGAGAGGGCCGGCCAGGTGATCGACGAGATCGCCATGCGGTACAGCAACCGGGTGATCATCTTCGATACCGCGCCGGTCCTGGCGAGCAGCGAGGGCGGCGCGCTCCTCAAGCACGTCGGGCAGATCGTTCTGGTGGTCGAATTCGAACGGACGAAGAAGGCCGAGGTCCTGGGGGCCCTGGACATGCTCGAATCCTGCGAATACATCAACCTCATCCTCAACAAATCCCGCACCCGCTTGGCGGCTGGCCACGGTGGCGCAGGGTATTACGGAAGCTACTATTCATCGGACGGATGATTTGGCCGGTGCAAGGGACGGTCGGGGACATGCGCACGTGAGAGCACCTGACGCGGTGCCGAAGGCCGCTGGCGCGGGTCCGGCCGCCTTTTGGTTGGTCGGCCTGTCGACCCTCGTTCTGGGGGTGTTGTTTCTCGAAACCGTGAACGGCACCCTCCATGTCTGGTCGACCTCCGCGTCCTTCAATCATGGGTTCGCCATCCCTCCCTTGGTCGCCTTCCTGATCTGGGAGCGGCGGGCCGAGCTGTCGCGGGTGGCGCCGACGGTGTTTCCCTGGGCCCTGGTCCTGGTCGCGGCGTTCGGATGCGTCCTTGTGCTCGGCCGGGTAACCAGCACACTGATTGTCGAGCAGATCGGGCTTCTCGGATTGGTAGAGTCGCTTGTTTTGGCGGTTCTCGGACCACGCCTGGCGTGGCGCATGGCGTTTCCCCTGTTCTTCGCCTGGTTCGCGATCCCGTTCGGCGACTTCCTGGTGGCGCCGCTGCAGGACATCGCGGCGCGGATGGTGGTATGGGGCTTGGTCGTGAGCGGGATTCCCGTCTATGCCGACGGCCTGATGATCAGCATTCCCAACGGCGACTTCCAGGTGGCGGAGGAGTGTTCCGGTCTGCGCTTCCTCATCGCGTCGGCGGCGGTCGGCGTGCTCGGCGCCAACATGCTCTATCGATCGGCGGCGCGGCGGGCGCTGTTCGTTCTTCTGTCCCTCGTCCTCCCGATCCTGGCCAACGGCCTGCGCGCCTTCGGGATCATCATGATCGCCCATGTCAGCGACAATAGAATCGCGCTCGGCGTCGATCATCTGCTTTACGGGTGGGTCCTGTTCTCCATCGTCACCGGCCTGCTGATTCTGATCGGATGGTCGTTCCGCGAACCGCCGGCCGCCGCGACGCCGAACGACCGGCCGGCCGACCCCGGCTCGTCCTTGCGCGCCGTGGTCGGCGTGGCGGTGGCGGCGCTGATCATTGCCGTCGCGCTCCATCAACTGGCCGGCCATGCCCTGGCGCGAAGCGGAGCGACCGCCCCGGTTTTCGCCGTGCCGGAACCGCCGTTGCCGTGGCGCCTCGTCGATGACGAGCCCGCCGACTGGCGCCCGGCGTTCCAGAACCCCGACGGCGAGGCGCGCTGGCGGTTCACGGACGGCCGGCGACAGGTCGACGTCTATCTGGCCTACTACGCCCGGCAGCGCGAGGGCGCCGAGGTCGTGGGCCATGCCAACCGCCTTGAAAACGAGCTTTGGCGCCGTGCCGGTGGCGGCCGGGTCATCGTGCCGGTCGACGGGACCCGCATCGAGTGGTCGCAGGTCTCGTTGCGGGGCCGCCACGAACAGCGGCTCGCATGGACCACGCTGTGGGTTGATCGCGCCTTTACAGCGAAGCCCTGGATGGCCAAACTGCGCCAAACTCGCGCCATGCTGTTCGGCGGCGAGCCGGCGGCGGCGGCGGTGGTGGTTTCGGCGCCCCATTGGGATGACCGCGAGGCCGCCGCCGCGGCGATGCGTGACATGATCGCCGCGAGTGGCGGCTTCGTATCGATTCTGGAGGCCGCGTCCCGGGCGCGGTGAGACGCCTCCCCGGGCGACCAAAAAAGGGCATAAGCATGTGCGGTATCGTGGGTATGTACCACCGCGACAGGAACGTTTCCGTCGACCGGTCGCTGTTGTCGCGCATGAACGAGACGCAACACCACCGAGGACCCGACGACGGCGGCCTGTTCGTGGCACCGGGGGTGGGGCTGGGTCACCGGCGGCTGTCGATCCTGGACCTGTCCGGCGGCCACCAGCCGCTGTTCAACGAGGACGAGACGGTCGTCGTCGTTTACAACGGGGAAATCTATAATTTCGGCGAGCTGTTCGCCGACCTGAAGGCGCGCGGCCACCGCTTCCGCACCCATTGCGACACGGAAGCCATCGTGCATGCCTGGGAGGAATGGGGCGAGGACTGCGTCACCCGGTTCCGCGGCATGTTCGCCTTCGCGATCTGGGATTCCAATTCGGAAACCTTGTTTCTGGCGCGCGACCGGCTGGGCATCAAGCCGCTGTACTATGCGCCCCTGGCCGACGGCACGGTCGTGTTCGGCTCCGAACTCAAGTCGCTGCTGCCCTATCCGGGCCTGTCGCGCGATCTCGATCTGGCGGCGGTCGAGGACTATTTCGCCTACGGCTACGTTCCCGACCCGCGCACCGTGTTCACGGCGGTGCGCAAGCTGGAACCGGGTCATACGATCGCCTATCGGCGCGGCGGCACGGACGATCCGCGACCGCGCGAGTACTGGGATGTGCGCTTCGATGCCGAGGTGCCGACCGACCCGGCGGAGATCGAGCACCAGCTCATCGAGCGTCTGCGCGACGCGGTATCGGCGCGCATGATCGCCGAGGTGCCGCTGGGCGCGTTCCTGTCCGGAGGGGTCGATTCGAGCGCCGTGGTGGCGATGATGGCCGAGGCCTCGCGGGATCCGGTCGACACCTGCTCCATGTCGTTCGCGCACAAGGGCTACGACGAATCCCGTTACGCCGCCATGGTGGCCGAGCGCTACCGGACCAACCACCGGGTCCGCCAGGTGGACCCGGATTCGTTCGATCTGATCGATCAGTTGGCGACCTTCTACGACGAGCCGTTCGCCGACAGTTCGGCGATGCCCACGTTCCGGGTCTGCCAGTTGGCGCGCGAGAAGGTCACCGTTGCCCTGTCGGGAGACGGCGGCGACGAGATCTTCGCGGGATACCGCCGCTACCGCTGGCACCATTACGAGGAGTCGGTGCGCGGGCGCGTGCCGAGCGCCGTGCGCGGACCGCTGTTCGGATTTCTGGGCGCGGCCTACCCGAAACTGGATTGGGCGCCCAAGCCGCTGCGGGCCAAGTCCACGTTTCAGGCGCTCGCCCGTTCGTCCGTGGAAGGCTTCTTCCACAGCGTCTCGGTGATGCCCGACGACCTGCGGCGGCGGCTGTACGGCGACAGGATGCGGCGCGGCCTGCAAGGCTACCAGGCGATCGAGGTGCTGCGCCGTCACATGGCGGCGGCGCCGACCGACCATCATTTGTCCAGGGCGCAGTACGCGGACATGAAAACCTATCTGCCCGGCGACATCCTGACCAAGGTCGACCGGACCAGCATGGCGGTGGCCCTGGAGGTCCGCGTCCCGGTGCTGGATCATCATTTCCTGGAATGGTCCTGCGGCCTGCCGCCCGACCTGAGGCTGCGCGGCCGGGAGGGCAAGTACATCTTCAAGAAGGCGCTGGAGCCCCATCTGCCCGGCGATGTCCTGTACCGGCCGAAAATGGGATTCTCGGTTCCCCTGGCCGAATGGTTCCGGGGGCCGTTGCGCGAGCGGGTGCGCCGGATGGTGACCGGCGAGACCCTGGCCGACAGCGGCCTGTTCGATCGCGCGTTTCTGGTGTCCATGGTCGATCAGCATCAGGCCGGTCTGCGCGATTACAGCGCCCCCCTCTGGAGTCTGGTGATGTTCGAGTCATTTCTGCGCAAGACGGCGGACGCGTGACGGGGGACTGCATGGCGGTGACAAGGTGGTTTGGAATCGGTCTCCTGCTGGCGTGGGCCGCGTTCGCGGCGCCCGGCGGCGCAGCGGCGCAGGATCTGCGCCCACTGATCAGACAGGTCACGCCGAGCATCGTGGGACTGGGCACCTTCCTGGCCACCCGCAGCCCGAAGGCGGATCTGCGCGGGACCGGCTTCGTGGTCGCCGACGGTCTGCACGTGGTCACCAACTCGCATGTCGTGGCCCGGCGGTCGACCCTTGCGAAGGGCGAGCGGATCGTCGCCCTCATCGGCCGGGGCAAGACGATCGAGGTTCGCGAGACCAAGCTGCTGGGACGCGACGCCGTCCACGACGCGGCTCTCCTGCGCATCAGCGGCGAGCCCCTGCCGGCCCTGACCCTCGGCAACGAAAAGCAGGTGGCCGCGGGCCTGCCGGTCGCCTTCACGGGATTTCCCATCGGCGCCGTTCTCGGCCTCTATCCGGTCACCCATCGCGGCATTGTCTCGGCGATCACCCCGTCGGCCGTGCCCCAGCGCGACACCGAACACCTGGATCCCAAATTCATAAGGCAGCTGCGCAATCCCTATATGGTCTTTCAATTGGACGCCACGGCCTACCCCGGCAACAGCGGCGGCCCTCTTTACGAGCAGAAGACCGGCCGGGTGGTCGGCATCGTGAGCAGCGTTTTCGTCAAGGACAGCAAGGAGAAGGTCTTCTCCGCCATCGGCAACCCGAGCGGCATTACCTATGCCATACCGATCGGCTACACCAAGACCCTGATGCGCAAGGCGGGGCTGGCCGATGCTCGGTGAACGCCAATCCCGCGGCGGGGGGTTTTCCTGGCCGGCGCCGATGTTTATAAGCATGCGCGGCGGCGGTGGCCGAACCATCATTAACGGGGCCGAACGGACATGGCGACGATCGATCGGGTAAAGGAACTTCTGGGCGAGGTCCTGCAACTTGGCGACAGGACCGCCGCCCTGACCATGGACACGCCGTTGCTTGGCAACCTGCCGGAGTTTGACTCCATGGCCGTGGCCACCGTCGTGGCGGGCATCGAGGAGCGATTCGACGTCGTTGTCGAGGACGACGATCTCACGGCCGAGGTGTTCATGACCGTGGGCTCCCTGTGCGAGTTCGTGGATTCGATCGCGGCGGGTTGACGTGGCGTCGCCGCCCCGACCGCTTTTCCTCGACGGGCCGCGCGGCCCGCTGTTCGGGGTGCTGCACGCGCCCCCGTCCGGGCGCCGGGAGGCCCTGGTCTATGTTCCGCCGCTGGCCGAGGAGGCGAACCGCGCCCGCCGCATGGTCCACCTGCTGGGGCGCCGGCTGGTCGAGCAAGGGGTGGGATTGCTGCTGCTCGATCCCCATGGAACCGGCGACAGCGCCGGTGATTTCGCCGACGCCACCTGGGACGGATGGCGGGCCGACGTGGCGGCCGGCTGCGCCTGGCTGCGCGGCGAGGGGTTCGCCGAGGTCGGGCTGCTGGGGCTGCGGCTCGGGGGCTGCCTGGCCCTGGAGGCGGCGGCCGTGACCGGTCCGTCTCGGGTGGTGCTGTGGCAGCCGGTGACGCGCGGCGCGACCTACCTGAACCAGTTCCTGCGCATCCGTGTCGCCGCCGGCCTGGGCGGCGCGGCGGACGGCGAAACCACCAAGGATCTGAAGGCGCGATTCGCGTCCGGCGAGGTGGTGGAGATTGGCGGCTATCCGATGCCTCCGGAACTGGCCGCCAGCATCGAGCAGCTGGACCTGACCGGCCTGGGCCGGCGGGCGGGTTGCGCGATCGCTTGGCTTCAGGTCGGCGGCGGGGAACTGCCGCCGGCCGCCGCCAGGGCCGTCGAGGCCTGGCGCGCCGACGGGCTGGAGGCGAGCGCCCGGGTGGTGCCGGGCGAGGCGTTCTGGAGCATCGAGGAAACCACGCTGGTGCCGGGTCTGATCGATGCCACGGCGGCCTTGTGGGAGACCGCGCGGTGAGCGGGATGGTCGAGGAGCCGGTGACGTTCGACTGCGGCGGCGCGCCGCTGGTCGGTGTTTTGCACCGCCCCGCGCGGCCGCGCGGCTGGGGCGTGGTCATCGTGGTGGGCGGACCGCAGTATCGGATCGGCGCCCATCGGCAGTATGTCCTCGCGGCGCGCGACCTCGCGGCGGCCGGGTATCCGGTGTTGCGGTTCGATTACCGTGGCATGGGAGACAGCGGCGGCCCCTACGCCGGGTTCGAGGGGATCGGCGAGGACATCCGGGCCGCCGTCGACCTGCTGTTCGAAAAGGTGCCGGGGCTGGATCGGGCGGTGCTGTGGGGGCTTTGCGACGGCGCCTCGGCGAGCGCCTTCTATGCTCCCACCGACTCCCGGATCGGCGGCTTGGTGCTGCTGAACCCCTGGGTGCGCAGCGCGCTGACGCTGGCCCGCGCCCAGGTTCGCTACTATTACGTGAAGCGCGTGCTGTCGCGGGATTTCTGGGCCAAGCTGCTCGGCGGTCGAGTGGAAGTACGCCATGCGGCGGGCGATTTCCTCTCCAAGCTGGGATCGCTGCGGCGCCGACCGGAGGAGACGGCGGCGGCGGCCGGCGATCGGCCGGAGCCCGGCGGCGGCGATCTGGCCGAACGGGTGACCGGGGCATTGCTCGACTACGACGGGAGCGTGCTGCTGATTCTCAGCGGCGACGACTTCTCGGCCCGGGAATTCGACTCGGCGGTCCTCCAGGGCCGCCCCATGAAGCCCTGGCGGAAGCGGCCACAAGTCGCGGTTCGGCATCTGGAGGGCGCGAACCACACCTATTCCGAGACCGTTTGGCGCCGTCAGGTGCATGCCTGGGTGCTGGCGTGGCTGGGGGATCGCTAGCCCGGGCTCGATGCCGTGGCGCGGCCCGTTTTGGCGTTGACATCACGGGCCCGCTGGCTATAGTGCCGCCTCTTCCGGGGGCGCCAGGCGCGCCGCCGAGGATTTCGGGTTTCGTACGAACGCGGTGGGACAATGTTCGCAGTCATTCAGACCGGCGGAAAGCAGTACCGGGTCGCCGAGGGCGATCGCATCTCCGTCGAGAAGCTGGACGTCGAGCCGGGTGGCTCCGTCGAGCTCGACCGGGTGTTGATGGTCGGTGACGGCGAGTCCGCTCCGACGGTCGGTGCCCCGATCCTGGCCGGGGCCACCGTCACCGCCGAGGTGGTCGACCAGACCCGTGGCAAGAAGATCATCGTTTTCAAGAAGAAGCGGCGCCAGAACTATCGCCGCAAGGCGGGACACCGGCAGCACCATACGGTTCTTCGGATCACCGGCATCAACGCCGGCTGATCCGGATCCCGGACGAGGAGATTCGGAGATGGCGCACAAGAAGGCGGGCGGCAGTTCCCGCAACGGTCGCGATACCGAGGGCAGGCGCCTCGGCGTCAAGAAATTCGGCGGCCAGAAGGTGGTTCCGGGCAACATCATCATCCGTCAGCGGGGCACCAAATGGCACCCCGGCGAGAACGTCGGACTGGGCAAGGACCACACCATTTTCGCAACCGTCGAGGGCGCGGTGACGTTCCGCCGCAAGGCCGGCGGCCGGGTCTATGTCAACGTGGTGCCGCCGAGCGAGGCCTGATACCCGCCTGGCCGGTCGAGCGTTCAGCGAAGGGGATGGCCGGGCCATTCCCTTTTTTGCATGCGGACGCCTGTTCGGGGAAACCCGCCGCCTCCAAGGGAACACCTTTGGTGCCATCATGAAATTCCTGGATCAGGCGAAGATTTTTCTCAAGTCGGGTGACGGCGGGGCCGGTTGCGTCAGCTTCCGGCGCGAGAAATACGTGGAGTTCGGTGGGCCGGACGGTGGCGACGGCGGGCGCGGCGGCGACATCGTGTTCGAAACCCGGGACAACCTGAACACCCTGATCGATTTCCGCTACCGCCAGCACTTCAAGGCGGCCACCGGCGGACACGGCATGGGCCGCGACCGCACCGGCAAGTCGGCCGATCCGCTGATCATCGCGGTTCCGGCGGGCACCGAGATCCTGGACGAGGACCGCGAAACCGTCCTTGCCGACCTGACGAAAACCGGCCATCGGGTGGTGCTGCTGCGCGGCGGCGACGGCGGGCATGGCAACGCCCGGTTCAAGACCGCCACCAACCAGGCGCCGCGCCGCGCCGATCCCGGCTGGCCGGGCACCGAGCGGTGGGTCTGGCTGCGCCTCAAGCTGATCGCCGACGCGGGCCTCGTCGGCCTTCCCAACGCCGGCAAGTCGACCTTCCTGGCCGCCGTTACCCAGGCCAAACCGAAGATCGCCGACTATCCCTTCACGACCCTGCACCCCAACCTGGGCGTGGCGTCGCTGGACGACGGCGAGTTCGTCGTGGCCGACATCCCGGGTCTGATCGAGGGCGCGCACGAGGGGCACGGCATCGGCGACCGCTTCCTCGGCCACGTCGAGCGCTGCGGAGTGTTGCTGCATCTGGTCGATTCGACCCAGAACGACGTCGCCGGGGCCTACGGGACGGTGCGTCGCGAACTGGCCGCCTACGGCCACGGACTGGCCGACAAGCCGGAGATCGTCGCCCTCAGCAAGTGCGATGCCCTGGATGACGAGTTGATCGAGGCCCAGCGGGCGGAACTCGCGGAAGCCTGCGGGAACCGGGTGCACCGCCTCTCGGCGGTCTCCGGGGCCGGTCTGCGCGAGGTGCTCGGCGACCTCCGTCGGGCGATCGAACGCGGCCGCGCGCGGGTCGCCGCGCCAGACCGGGACTGGGCTCCGTGACTCCGTCCGCGAAAAGCCGCAGCATCCGCCTGAATGATTCCCGGCGGCTGGTCGTCAAGGTCGGCTCGGCGCTGCTGATCGACGAGGACCAGGGCGCCGTGCGGCGATCCTGGCTCGCCGCCCTGGCGGCCGATCTGGCCGAACTCAAGCGCCACGGGCGCGACATCATCCTGGTGTCCTCGGGGGCCATTTCGGTCGGCCGGCGGCGGCTCGACTTGGACACCGGCCCGCTGCGCCTGGAGGAGAAGCAGGCCGCGGCGGCGGCCGGCATGGTCAGTCTCTCGCAGGCCTACCAGGAAGCCCTGGGCGCTCACGGACAGACCATCGCGCAGGTGCTGCTTACGCTGGACGACACCGAAAGCCGGCGTCGTTACATCAACGCCCGCAACACCCTGAACGCGCTTCTCCGGGTGGGCGCGGTGCCGCTGATCAACGAGAACGACACGGTGGCCACCGACGAGATCCGGTTCGGCGACAACGACCGCTTGGCGGCCCGGGTCGCGGCGATGATCAGCGCCGACACCCTGGTTCTGCTGTCCGACATCGACGGCCTCTACACCGCCGATCCTCGGCGCGATCCGGCGGCACGTCATCTTCCCTTCGTCGAACGACTCACGCCCGAGATCCTAGCTATGGGCGGCAAGGCGCCGCCTGGCCA
>JANQIL010000064.1 GCA_028282245.1 Magnetospira sp. | reverse complement strand
GACTGACCCAGGACAGTGGCCTGCGCGGCGCGACGAACCGAGCCGCGAGCACTCTCGAACAGGATCTCCGCCGGTCGGCGTCGGGCGCGAACCTGGCGGCGTTCCTGAACATTCGCGCGGCCGAGAAAGCCTTTCTGATCCAATCGGACGAGGCCGGGCGCGAGGCCTTCGCGACGTTGCTCGAACGGTTCGCCGCCGACATCGCGCATCGGCCGGCGATGGCGGAAAAGGCCAAGGCCTACGGCGAGTCCTTCGACAAGCTGGCCGGCATGCGGCTCGACGTGAGCATCGATCAGGACATCATGGCCAACATGTTCGACGTGGCGGCGCCGCTGCTGACCGAGCTGGTTGCCGAATCGGAACACAAGGTGAAGGCGGCCAGCGAGGAATTGCAGGCCACCCAGTCACGGGTTCTGATCCTCACCGTGGGGGTCATGGTGGCGGTCGCCATCTTCGTGCTCGGGGCCGGCATGTGGATCGGGCGCGGGGTGAGCGGTCCGGTCGGCCGGATGACCGAGGCGATGGGACGGCTGGCCGAGGGCGACCTGGAGACCGACGTGCCGGCCCGCGACATGGGCAACGAGATCGGCCGCATGGCGGCGGCGGTCCAGGTGTTCAAGGACAACGCCCTGCGGGTCCGTCAGATGGAACGGGAGAAGCGGGAACAGGAGCGTCAGGCCGAGGCGCGCCGCAAGGCCGCGCTCAATCAGATGGCCAACATCTTCGAGGACAATGTTGGCCAGGTGGTGGAAACGGTGACCTCGGCGGTCACCGAGATGCAGGCGTCCGCCGGCGGCATGGCGGAGACCGCCAACCGATCGACCGCCCGGGCGACCGATGTGGCCGGGGCGGCCGAGCAGGCCTCGGCCAACGTCGGAACGGTGGCCGCGGCGACCGAGGAACTGACCAGCTCGATCAACGAGATCTCGCGCCAGGTGACGCGCTCCACGGAGGTCGCCAAAACGGCCACCCACGAGGCCGAGGGCACCAATCAAGCGGTCCGCGCGCTGGCCGACAATGTCCAGAAAATCGGAGAGATCGTTAATCTTATCAACGATATAGCGAGCCAGACCAACCTCCTGGCCCTGAATGCCACCATCGAGGCGGCGCGGGCCGGCGATGCCGGCAAGGGGTTCGCGGTGGTTGCGTCCGAGGTCAAGAATCTGGCCAACCAGACGGCGCGGGCGACCGAGGAAATCGCCGCCCAGATCGGCGCCGTGCAGTCCGGCACCAGCGGCGCGGTCGACGCCATCAATCGGATTTCCGGCGTCATCGGCGAAATGAACGAAATCAGCTCGTCGGTCGCGGCGGCGGTCCAGGAGCAAAACGCGGCGACCGAGGAGATCGCCCGCAACGTGGATCAGGCGGCGGCCGGCACGCGCGAGGTGTCCGACGCGATCGTCAGCGTGGAGGGGGCGGCCCGCGAGACCGGTCAGGCGGCCGATCAGATTCACGGCGCGTCGGGCGAGCTGTCGCGTCAGGCCGAGCATCTGCGCGTCGAGGTGGCCCGTTTCCTGTCCGAGGTGCGGGCCGATTCCGAGGACATGACGTTGATGACTTGGGATCCCGCCCTGGAGACGGGCCTTCGCGACGTGGATGATCATCACAAGGAGATGTTCGGGAAAATCAACAAATTCCACCGTGCCATGATGGGCGGCGGCGGCCACGATGAGGTGGCGCGGGAAACGCAGGAGAATCTCGAACGCGACATGCGGCAACACTTCAAGGAGGAAGAGGCCTACATGGCCAAGATCGGCTATCCCCGACTTGAGGAGCACCGCCGTCAGCACGAGGGGTTCTTGGCGCGGTACGAGTCCCTGGCGGCCGAAATGGCGACCGGCGACGACCGGGCGCTGAACCGGTTCTTCGATTTCCTGGCCGGGTGGTTGCGTCAACATATCAACCAGGCGGATCGGGATATCGTCACCTTCGAGCGCGGTCGCGCCTGAGCGTTCGCGGCCACGGAGTTTCATGCGGGGTCCGAATCATCGATCCGGACCCCGTCTTGAGTCGCCGTCGCGGCGACGGCCCTCGCGAATCCGACGGAGCCTCGATCGGGCGGGATCGGTTCTCGGCGAGGGTTTCGGGCACCCGAATCCATCATTCGGGGGGCGTGTCGGGCGCTCCGGGATCGGCGGTTTTTTTCACCGCCGCCGTGTGGTACCAACGGGCCGGGACGGCGCCTCGCGCCGGCCGCCGCGTAACGCCCGCCGGACCACCGCGCCATGCAGACCCTGACATTCGACGTGGCCTGGGAGACCTATCTCGCCCTCCGTCCGCGCTTGCCGGCCGTGCCGCCGCCGGTCGTTCCGCGCCGCGTCTCCGGAGTGATCGAGGCGGCCGAGCAGGCCGACGTGGTGCTGCTCGACGCCTACGGGGTTCTGCACGCGGGCGGCGCCGGATTCCCTTGGGCCAGGACGGCGTTCGACGAATTGCGCCGGCGGGGCAAGGCGATCCTGTTGCTGACCAACGACGCCTCCGGCGACAAGCGGGCCATCGCCCATCGTAACGCGTCGCGCGGCTTCGCGGTCGGCCCGGACGAAATCATTGCCGGAGTCGATCTGCTGCCCGAAGCTCTCGCCGGATCGGACCGCCGCTGGGGCGTGAGCGGAAGCTGGGGCCATCCGTTTCCCGACCTCATGGCCGGTATGCGGGCGCTCGGCGACGCGCCGGACCCTTGGGACGCGGTGGATGGGATCGTGCTTGTCGACACCGATACCTGGACCTCCGGCAGGCAGCGCAATCTGGCCCGAGCCCTGCGCCGTCGGCCGCGCCCGCTGATCGTCTGCAACCCCGACGTGGCCTGCCCCTACGAGGGCGGGGCGATGTCGGCCGAGCCCGGATTCTTCGTCCACCGGGCCGACCCGCCGGACGACGTGATGTTTCTTGGCAAGCCGTTTCCCGGCGTTTACGACAGGGCCGCGCGGCGCTTTCCGGATGTTCCGAGGTCGCGCTTCCTGGCGGTCGGCGACACCCCGCACACCGATATCCTGGGGGCCCGCGCGGCCGGCATGAGGGCGCTGATGGTGCGCACCGGATTCACCGCCGGACGGGCGCCCGAACCACTGTTCGAGCAAAGCGGCCTGTGGCCGGATTTCATCGCCGAAACCCTTTAGGATCAGGTAGTCACCGCGGATAACGCCCATGACCCAGAAATTCGACACGCACGAGATCTATGACGTCAACAAGACCGTCCTGGTCTGCCGTCCCGAGGTCGGCGCGGAGATCGTCGACACCACGTTCGAGGCGATGCACGATTACGCCATGAGCCTGGAGGTGGCCGGACTGGAGTCGTTCTTCGACGAGGTGGTGTCCGGGTCCATGTTCTCCAAGACGTCGACCCGCTGCCATTTCATCGACGTGACCTACGGCGACTATTCCATGCGCATGGTCACCTCGGTCAAGAAGGTCGGCCGGGTGATGAGCATCTTCTCCTACGAGCGGTTCCGGCCGCATCCGATCGCGCAGGACTTGGGGGTCGGGGACCGGCAGATCGTCGACTTGGTGCTGGGCAGCCTGAAGCGGCTCGACGACGCCGAGTTCTTCATGACCATCGACCGGGTGTTCGACTTCATCCACCAGCGTGGCGTCGAGACCGCCCTGGCGCAGGCCGAGCGGCACTGAGAATCTGCTTCGGCGACGCCCGCTCGACGGCGAGACCCGCGCCCGTCACTGGTCCGAAAAAACCGCTCTCCGACGATTGCTCAAGGCATGGTCACGGCGCCGATATGGGGCAGATCCCGGTACCGCTCCGCGTGATCGATGCCGTAGCCGACCACGAACCGGTCGGGCACCGTGAATCCCACGTGATCGGCGGCGATTGGCAATTCGCGGCGCGCCGGCTTGTCGAGCAGGACGCAGGTGCGCAGCGACGCCGCCTCCAGGTTGCCCAGCAGGTGGCGGCGCGCGAGGTCCAGCGAATGTCCGGTGTCCAGGATATCGTCGACCAGCAGGACATGACGGCCGGCCAGAGGGCGCTCCGGACCGCCGCGCATCGCGATCTCCGATGCCCGCTCGGTGGCGTCGCCGTAGCTCTTCAGGCGCATGAAGTCCACCTCGACCGCCAGGCCCTTGGCATGCAGGGCGCGAATCAGGTCGGCGGCGAACACGAAGGCGCCCTTCAGCACCGCCACCATGGTCATCGGGCGGGGCGCGCCGTCCTCGGCGCGCGGCCATGCCTCGGCGATGTCCAGGGCCAGGCGGTCGACCCGGCGGGCGATGTCCCTTTCGCCGATCAGGATGTCCACGTCGTCCATGCGGCGACCCTCCGTCGGATGGCGGCGCGGGTCAAGGCTTTCCCTGGCCGACCGGGACGGTTACAACGGAGCGATGTCCGTTGCGCGAGGTTCCATCATGCCCGACTATCGCTCCCGCACCTCCACCCATGGCCGCAACATGGCCGGCGCGCGCGCCCTGTGGCGCGCCACCGGCATGACCGACGAGGATTTCGGCAAGCCGATCGTCGCCGTCGCCAATTCCTTCACCCAGTTCGTGCCCGGTCACGTCCATCTCAAGGACCTGGGCCAGATGGTCGCCCGCCAGATCGAGGAGGCCGGCGGCGTGGCCAAGGAATTCAACACCATCGCGGTCGACGACGGGATCGCCATGGGACACGGCGGCATGCTCTATTCGCTGCCCAGCCGCGAAGTCATCGCCGACGCGGTGGAATACATGGTCAACGCCCATTGCGCCGATGCCCTGGTCTGCATCTCCAACTGCGACAAGATCACGCCGGGCATGCTGATGGCGGCGATGCGGCTCAACGTTCCGGCCATCTTCGTATCCGGGGGGCCGATGGAGGCGGGAAAATACATCGATCCGAACGGCAAGGAACATCATCTTGATCTGGTCGACGCCATGGTCACCGCCGCGACTCCCGACGCCCCCGACGAGAAGGTGGATGCCTACGAACGCTCGGCCTGTCCCACCTGCGGCTCCTGCTCCGGTATGTTCACCGCCAATTCCATGAACTGTCTGGCCGAGGCCATCGGCCTCGGACTGCCCGGAAACGGCTCCATGCTGGCCACCCACGCCGACCGCCGGGAACTGTTCCTCGGCGCCGGGCGGCGCATCGTCGACCTGACCCGACGTTATTACGAGCAGGGAGACGAAACCGCCCTGCCGCGCGTCATCGCCTCGTTCAAGGCGTTCGAGAACGCCATGACCCTGGACATCGCCATGGGCGGTTCCACCAACACCGTTCTGCACCTGCTGGCCATCGCCGAGGAGGGCGGGATCGACTTCACCCTGAAGGACATGGACCGGCTGTCGCGCCGGGTGCCCAACATCTGCAAGGTCGCCCCGGCGACCCCGGACTACCACATGGAGGACGTGCACCGGGCCGGCGGCATCATGGGCATTCTCGGCGAACTGGAGCGCGGCGGGCTTCTGCACCGCGACGTGCCGACCGTTCACGCGAGAACCCTCGGCGAGGCGATCGATGCCTGGGACGTGATGCGAACCCCGTCCAATTCGGTGACGACCTTCTATTCCGCCGCCCCGGGCGGCGTGCCGACCCAGCAGGCGTTCAGCCAGGAGCGCCGTTACGAGGCCCTGGACCTGGATCGGGAAAACGGCTGTATCCGTAGCCTTGACAACGCCTACAGCGAGGAGGGCGGTCTGGCGGTCCTGTATGGCAATCTGGCCGAGGACGGCTGCGTGGTGAAGACGGCGGGGGTCGACGAGTCCAACTTCACCTTCGCCGGCCCGGCGGTGGTCTGCGAGAGCCAGGAGGAGGCGGTTTCCAAGATTCTCGGCGGCGAGGTCGCGGCCGGAGACGTGGTGATCGTGCGCTACGAGGGGCCGCGCGGCGGGCCGGGCATGCAGGAAATGCTGTATCCGACCAGCTATCTGAAGTCGGTCGGCCTGGGCAAGGCCTGCGCGCTGATCACCGACGGCCGGTTCTCCGGCGGCACCTCGGGGCTCTCCATTGGCCACGTTTCGCCGGAGGCGGCGGAGGGCGGCGTCATCGGCCTGGTCGAGCCGGGCGACATCGTCGAGATCGACATCCCGAACCGGTCGATCGTGCTCAAGGTGGAGGAGGCGACCCTCGCGGCGCGGCGCGCGGCGATCCTGGCCGGCGGCGGGTTCAGGCCGGAGCATCGCGATCGTCCGGTCTCCGTCGCCCTGCGCGCCTATGCGGCGCTCACCACGTCGGCGGCGCGCGGTGCGGTGCGAGACGTGAGTCAGGTGGAAAAATAACCGGCCGATAAACGGACGCCGGGCGGACCACGCGGAACGGGGGAGGGACCGCGCCATGAGTGGCCATGTGCTTGCCATCGACCAGGGAACCACGTCGACCCGCGCCATCGTGTTCGACTCCGGGCACGCGCCGGTGGCCGTGGCGCAGCAGGAATTCGCGCAGCATTACCCGCGCTCGGGGTGGGTCGAACACGAGCCCGACGATATCTGGCGCGGCGTGCTGTCCACCTGCCGGTCGGCCCTGGGCAAGGCCGGCCTGGACCCGGCCGATTTGGCCGCCATCGGCATCGCCAACCAGCGCGAGACGGTGCTGATCTGGAACCGCGAGACCGGCCGCCCGGTCCACCGCGCCATCGTCTGGCAGGACCGGCGAACGGCCGACATGTGCGCCGCCCTGAAAAGGGCCGGTCACGAGGACAGGGTGACCGCCCGAACCGGCCTGCTGCTCGACCCCTATTTCTCGGCCACCAAGGTGGCCTGGCTGCTCGACAACGTGAACGGCGCGCGGGCCGCCGCCGAGGCCGGGCAGTTGGCCTTCGGCACCGTCGACACCTTCCTGCTGTGGCGGCTGACCGGCGGTCGCGTGCACGCCACCGACGCCACCAACGCCAGCCGCACCCTGCTCTACGACATCCACGCCGGGGACTGGAGCGCCGAGATGTTGGACCTGTTCCGGGTGCCGGCGGCGCTGCTGCCGGAGGTGAAGGACAGCGCCGATGATTTCGGGAGCACCGACCCGGCGGTATTCGGCGCCTCGGTGCCAGTGGCCGGTATCGCCGGCGACCAGCAGGCGGCGACGGTGGGTCAGGCCTGTTTCGCCCCGGGCATGGTCAAGTCGACCTATGGCACCGGCTGTTTCGCCGTCCTGAATACCGGACCGACGGCGGTTCGGTCGCGCAATCGCCTGCTGACCACCATCGCCTACCGCCTGGACGGCAAGACCACCTACGCCCTCGAAGGGGCCATCTTCGTGGCCGGAGCGGCGGTCCAGTGGCTGCGCGACGGCCTGGGCCTGATCGACGACGCCGCGCAATCGGGCGAGCTGGCCGACCGCGCCGACCCGCACCAGGACGTCTATCTGGTGCCGGCCTTCGTGGGATTGGGGGCGCCGCATTGGGATTCCGATTGCCGAGGCGCCCTGTTCGGCCTGACCCGGGGCACCGGCCCGGCCGAGATCGCGCGGGCCGCCCTGGAAAGCGTCTGCTATCAGACCCGCGACCTGCTGGACGCCATGCACGGCGACATGGGGGACGACCGACGGACGGTGTTGCGGGTGGACGGCGGCATGGTGGCCTCCGACTGGACCATGCAGCGTCTGGCCGACATCCTGGATTCCGAGGTGGACCGTCCGACGGTGCTCGAAACCACCGCCCTCGGCGCCGCCTATCTGGCCGGTCTTCGGCGCGGAGTCTATCCGGACCCGGCGGAGTTCTCCAGATCCTGGGTCCTGGAGCGGCGCTTCGCGCCGGCCATGCCGGCCGCCGAGCGGACCCGCAAGTATGCCGGTTGGGCGGATGCCGTCCGGCGGACCCTCTCCGCCGCCCGACCATGATCGCCGCGCCCATCGGCCGGCATGTTCGGCCGGGCGAATGCCGCCGGGGCCGAGCATCGATTGATGGCGGTTATGGGCGGGAAAGCCCCAAAAAATCAGTATCCCGAAAAAGGAATGGTGCCCGGGGACAGAATTGAACTGCCGACACCATGATTTTCAGTCATGTGCTCTACCAACTGAGCTACCCGGGCGTCGCGGAGCCGCCGGAAGCGGCGCGAGAACGCGGTGTATAAAGGAATTCGCCGGCCCTGTCCAGGGGTCAAGACGGGGTTTGGCGACCCGTCGCGACGGCTCAGGTCGAAGTGTCGTCGTCGCCGTCCGCGTCGTCGTCGGCCGTCACCCGGTAGCGCTCGTCGAGCCAGCGGCCGAGGTCGATGTCGGCGCAACGCCGGGAGCAGAACGGACGATGGGCGTGCACGGCCGGACGGCCACAGGTCGGACAGCGCCGTCCGGCCACCGGCACCCGGTCGCCGCTCACGCGGCGTCTCCATCCGGGGCCGGACCCAGGTCGTGATCGCCGGGCGGGAGGGAGCGATCGGCGACCACGTCGAGAGGGCGCCCGAGACGACGTTTCGCCAGATCGAGCGCGGCGGCGGCCGGACCCGACAGATCGTGGAACACCTCCGGGGCGACCCGCAGACGGAGCGGGTGGGCTCCCGGGGTCGCCGCCTCGCGCAGCACCGCGCGCACCGCCTCGAAGGCCATGCCGCGTCGCCGCCATTCGGATAGCGGCGCCTGACGCCGTTCGCGGATCATTTCGACCATGCCCAATGGGCCGCGTCCGAGCACGTGCACGCCGACCGGGTCGCCGGCCGTCCTCTGGCGCAGGTCCTCGACGGTCCGCGCCGCCTGCGGCGCCTTGGCGCCGCCGATGAAATCGACCGCCACCGCGCCGCCCAGGTTGCGCAGCCGGATCTGGCGCGCCACCTCGGCCACCGCCTCGCGGTTGGCGCGCGCCACAGCGCCGCCGGCGCCGCCGTTCGGGGTCGTGCCGCCATCCACGTCGATCACCGCGAGGGCGGCGGTTTCCTGGATGATCAGGCGGCCGCCGGACGGCAGGGGCACCACCGCCTCGTCGAGCGCCGCGATCTGCCCGCTCAGTCCCTCCGCGTCGAACAGCGGGCGCGCCCCGCGATGCATGCGCAGCCGGTCGGTCAAATCCGGGGCCAGACGCTCACAGGCGCCGCGCAGGGTGTTGAGGATTCCCGGGTCGTCGACCATGATCTCGTCCGGGCGCGCGGCGTCGAGCAGCAGCGACAGGGCGGCGCCGGGCGGCGGCATCAGGACGCCGGTCGGCGGTGTCGTCGTGGCCGCCGTGACGACGTCATCCCACAGGGCGCCGAGCGCCGCCAGTTCGCGGTCCAGATCGGCTATGTCGGCCGTCGCCGCGGCCGGCCGCACCACCAGTCCGCGCCCGCCGATCGCCGCCTCGGCCCAGGCCGCGAGGTCGCGCCGCCGCTGCTCGCCGCCGATGCGCCGCGACAGCTTGACCACGCCGCCGGCCGGGGCCAGGAACAGGTGGCGTCCGGCGAGCACGATTTCACGGCTTACCCGTGGTCCCTTGCCGCCGGCCGCGTCGCGCCGGACCTGGACCATCACCGCCTTGCCCACGGTGACCGATTCACCCCTGGCGAGCGGCAGGAAGGCGGGTGGCTCGGCGCCGCCGAGGTCGACGAAGGCACCGCGCAACTGGGGTGCCTTGGCGGTCACCCGCCCATGGTAAATTCCGCCGATCCGCGCCGCCGCCGCCACGCCATCCACCCGCAGGTCGACGAGGTCGCCGTCCTCCACGAGGGCGGCCCGGGTTTCGCCGGGCAGGTGGTCGATCAGGATTCCGCGCATGCCACTATCCCCCGTGGCCCTGGCCGCGCAACAGGGCCGTCGTTTCGCAGAGCGACAGGCCGACCACGTTGGTGTAGGAGCCGTTGATGGCGCGCACGAAAGCCGCGGCGCGGCCCTGGATGGCGTAGGCGCCGGCCTTGCCGCGCCACTCGCCGCTGTTCAGATAGGCATCGATCTCGCTCGCGTGCAGGCGCTTGAATCGGACCGTGGTGGTCACCCGGCGGATCAGCGCGCGGCCGCCCGGGACAATCAGGCACAGGCCGCCGATCACCCGGTGGCGGCGCCCCGACAACAAGTTCAGGTGGCGGCGCGCCGCCGCTTCGTCGGCCGGCTTGCCGAGCAACCGGCGACCGCAGGCGACCACCGTATCGGCGCCCAGCACCAGCGCCTCGGGATGCCGCTCGGCGATGGCGCGCGCCTTCAGCATGGCCAGCCGCTCGGCCAGATGCTGCGGAGTCTCGTCGGGAAGCGCGGTTTCGTCGATGTCGGCCGCCAGGATCGCGTCGGGGTGGATGTCGACCTGGGCCAGCAGGTCGCGACGGCGGGGCGAGGCGGAAGCCAGGATCAGGGCCGGGGGGCCGTTTCCGGCTCTCGACATGCGGGGGCTCCCGGAATTCCGCTACTTGAAGCGAAACGTGATGCGGCCCTTGGTGAGGTCATAGGGAGTCATTTCCACGTTGACCCGATCGCCGGCCAGCACGCGGATTCGATTCTTGCGCATCTTGCCCGACGTGTGGGCGAGGATTTCGTGCTCGTTGTCCAACTTGACGCGGAACATCGCATTGGGCAGCAGTTCCGTGACCGTGCCGGTGAACTCGATTGCCTCTTCCTTCGTCATGGGTTCCTCTGGTAGGTGGGATTGTTGCGCGGTAAAGTGCGCACTCCACCCCCCCGGGTCAAGCTCTTTCCCGGACGGAACCGCGCCGACGCCGCGATGGCCGGCTATTTTCGGGTCGTGCCGGTGGTCCGGCCGGATCCCGCCATGGCCTTCAGCGTGAATTCGATCAGGTCCGCCACCTGTTCGTAGGAGGCGAAGTTGTCGGTGTTGATCACCAGATCGAAATCCATCGGATCGTTGGCGCCGTGCTTGAACTGATCGCGGACGAAGCGGTTGCGCTTGACGTTGCTCTCCTTGACCCGCCGCCGCGCCTCCGCGATTTCGATGCCTTCCTGCATGGCGACCCGCTTCGCGCAGGCCTCCGGCGTGCCGACGATGCGCACCCGAAGCACGTCCCGTCCGGCCAGAATCAAATGCGCGCCGCGCCCGATGATCACCCCGCCGACCCGGTACAGGGCGCGCACCGCGGTGATCAGGTGACGTTGATAGGCGTCGCGCGTCACGTTCTTGCCGAACACCAGGGAGTACAACCAGGCGTCGCTGGCCGTCGCCACCGACTCGTGGAGCCGGTTCATGAGGCTTTCGTTGACCTGCGTCTGCTTGGCCACCGCGTTGAGGAGTTCCTCGCCGTAGCAGCCGACTCCCAGGCGCTCGGAGACCAGGCGGGCGATCTCGTTGCCGCCCGAGCCCATGGTGCGCGAAATGGCGATGACCGGGACCGACTCGGTGCGCTTTTCGGGCTCGGTCTCGGCCGCCTGCACCATCGCCTGGATCACGCTCTGCGCGTTCAAGGTCATGATTTCGACTCCCTTCCGCGATCCTGGCAAGAGCCGCGAATCTCGTTCACTATCATCTCTCTAGCTTACCATTAGCGGGCACTTTGGGGACAGGGGAATCGGCGCGCGCGGATCGGGTCGCCATTGCCGTGACGGCCTTTGCGAGGCTGGCGGCACGCCAAGCGGGCGCAGCCCGCGCCCGGCGAGGGGGCCGAAAGCCCGAATCAATCATTCGATGGGGCTTCGCATGAAGCGTTGCCGGATCCGCTCGAACAGGCCATCGCGCACCGCGCGATAGGCGTCCATCCGGGAGTCCCGGTTGCCCTCGATGAACGAGGGATCGAGGGTCTGCCAGTATTCCACGTCGCAGGACATGTGACGGGTCAGGTCGACCGCCTTGTGCTGCGCCTCGGGCGACAGGGAGATGATCAGGTCGAACGAGGTATCCTCCAGGTCGTTGAAGGTCTTCGCGCGATGGCGGGTCATGTCCAGCCCGATCTCGTCCATCGCCGCGATGGCGAAACCATCCGGCTCGCCGCAATGGACCCCCACCGAGTCGACGAAGATCGACCTCGGATACAGGCGCTTGAGGATCGCTTCCGCCATCGGCGAGCGGATGGTGTTCATCGTGCAGCAGAACAGCACGGCCGACGGCAGATCCTTGATTTCCACCATCTGGCGGTTATCCCCGGACGTGGAGAACGCAGATCAGGGTGAACAGGCGGCGCGCCGTTCCGGTGTCCATGCGCACCCGGCCGGCCAGAAGTTCGGCCAGTTGGTCCGATCCCTCGTCATGCAGGGCCCGGCGGCCCATGTCGATGGCCTCGATGCGATTCACGCCGAAATGCTTGATGGCGTCATAATAGGTCTCGCAGACCGCGAAGTAATCCTTGATGATGCGCCGAAACGGGCTGGTTGGCAGGGAAAACCGGCGCAAGGGGTCGTCGGCCTGCGAGCGGACGTCGAACACCAGCCGGTCGTCCTCGATCGACAGGTGCAGGTTGAATGGGCCATCCTCCTCCAGGACGTTGAAGTAGTTGCCCTCCAGCAGGTCGTAGATCGCCACCGCGCGTTCGTGCTCGACCGGCGGGCTGCGCCGTACCACTGTCTTTTCATCGAGGTAGATCTGGACGATGCGGGCGGGATCGTCCGGCATCGGGTCACGGTCCGGTCGGCAGGTTCAGGCGCAGGGCCACAGAATGGCCGTGGGCGTCCAGGCCCTCGGCCCGCGCCAGGTCGACGGCGGCCGGGCCGATGCGGGCCAGCGATTCCCCGTCGCATTGGATATAGGTGGTGCGCTTGAGGAAGTCGGGCACCCCGAGGCCGGACGAGAAGCGGGCGCTGCGCGCCGTCGGCAACACGTGGTTGGGACCGGCCACGTAATCGCCCACCGCCTCCGGGGTGAAGCGGCCGAGGAACATGGCCCCGGCGTGGCGGACCCGGCGCGCCAGGGCCTCCGGGTCTTCGACGGCCAGTTCCAGGTGCTCGGGCGCGATCCGGTCGATCAGCGGCGGGGCGGCGGAAAGATCGGGCACCGTGATCACCGCCCCATGGTCGGCCCAGGAGGCGCCGGCGATCTCCGCCTTGGGCAGGGTTTTCAGATGGCCGGCGACCGCCGTTTCGACCGCGTCGGCGAACGCCGGGTCGTCGGTGATCAGGATCGACTGTGCGGCCGGATCGTGTTCGGCCTGGGACAGCAGGTCCATGGCGATCCAGGCCGGATCGTTTTCGGAATCGGCGACCACCAGGATCTCGGACGGTCCGGCGATCATGTCGATCCCCACCGTTCCGAACACCTGCCGCTTGGCGGCCGCCACGTAGGCATTGCCGGGGCCGACGATCTTGTCCACCGGGGCGATGGTCTCGGTGCCGTAGGCGAGGGCGCCGACCGCCTGCGCGCCGCCGATCCGGTACACCTCGTCGATGCCGCATGCCTTGGCGGCGGCGAGGACCAGCGGGTTGACCACGCCGCCCGGGGTGGGCACCACCATGGCGATGCGGCCGACTCCCGCCACCTTGGCCGGCAGCGCGTTCATGAGGACCGACGAGGGGTAGGCGGCAAGACCCCCGGGCACGTAGATGCCCACCGAATCGAGCGGTGTCCAGCGCAGGCCCAGGCGCACGCCGTCGTCGTCGGTGTAGTCCAGGTCGTCCGGCCGCTGGCGGCCGTGGAAGGCGATGATTCGGTCGGCCGCCGCGTTGAGGGCGCGGATGGTGGACGGCGCGCAACGTGCCTCGGCGACATCGATCTGCGCCGGATCGATGCGCAGGGTGTCGGGGGTCGGCGCTTGCCGGTCGAAGCGTTCGGTGTACTCGATCACCGCCGCGTCGCCACGCGCCCTTACGTCGGCCAGGATCGCCGCCACGGCGTCGCCGACGTCGGCGGCGGACTCCCGCTTGGCCGACAGCAGGGTCTCGAACGCGGTCTCGAAGTCGGCGGCGGCGGAGTCAAGACGGACGGGCATCGATCACCTCCCTGAAGCGGTCGATCCACCGGGTCACCTCGTCGGGCCGGGTCTTCAGGGCCGCCCGATTGACGGCCAGGCGCGAGGTGATCTCGGCGATCTGCTCGACCTCGACCAGGCCGTTGGCCTTCAGGGTCGAGCCGGTGGAGACCAGGTCGACGATGCGCCGGCACAGCCCCAGCTTGGGCGCCAGTTCCATCGCCCCGTTGAGCTTGATGCACTCGGCCTGCACGCCGCGCGCCGCGAAATGGCGGGCCGTGATGTTGGGATACTTGGTCGCCACCCGCACGTGCGACCAGCGCGACGGATCGTCGGACGCGCCCATCTCGGCCGGCTCGGCGACCGCCATCCGGCAGTAGCCGATGCCGAGGTCGAGCGGCGCGTAGATTTCCGGGAAGTCGAATTCCATCAGCACGTCGTTGCCGACCAGCCCGAACTGAGCGGCGCCGAAGGCGACGAAGGTGGCGACGTCGAAGCTGCGCACCCGCACGATGTCCAGGGTCTCGATGTTGGTTGAGAACCGAAGGGCGCGCGATTTCGGATCGTCGAACGCCGGCTCCGGGGCGATGCCGGCGGCGCGCACGATGGGCATCGCCTCGTCCAGGATGCGGCCCTTGGGCAGGGCAAGGATGAGCTTTCCGTTTTCGGGCACCGGTGGTCTCCTTGGCGGCCCCCTTTCATAACGGTTCCGACAAGGGGATTAAAGGGAAACCCTTCCCTGTCCGGGGCCGCCCGGTCTCGGGCATCCTCCGTGTTCGGGACCGCCGCGAATCCCGGTTTGCGCGGCTTGCGCCGAGGTGGCGTCAGGGAGCCGCCGGTCGCCCCTTGGCCACCCGGTCCAGATCGATCAGCACTTCCAGAAGGCCTTCCAACTGCCTCAACGGGATCATGTTGGGGCCGTCGGAGGGGGCGCGGTCCGGGTCCTCGTGGGTCTCGATGAACACGCCGGCGACGCCCACCGCCACGGCGGCGCGGGCCAGAACCGGGGCATGGGCCCGCTCGCCGCCCGAGGACTCCCCCTGGCCGCCCGGCTGCTGCACCGAATGGGTGGCGTCGAAAATCACCGGGGCGCCGGTGTCCCGGGCCATCCGGGGCAGGCCGCGCATGTCGACGATCAGCGTGTTGTAGCCGAACGACGAGCCGCGCTCGGTAACCATCACGTTGGGGTTGCCGCTCTCGGTCACCTTGGCGACCGCGTTGCGCATGTCCCAGGGGGCCAGGAACTGCCCCTTCTTGATGTTGACCGCCCGCCCGGCATGGGCGGCGGCGACGAGCAGGTCCGTCTGCCGGCTCAGAAAGGCGGGAATCTGCAGGACGTCCACCGCCTCGGCCACCGGCTTGCACTGCCGCGTCTCGTGCACGTCGGTCAGCACCGGCAGCCCGAAGGTCTCGCGGATCTCCGCGAACACCGGCAGCGCCTTGTCCATGCCCAGGCCGCGCGCGCCGCCGAGGCTGGTCCGGTTGGCCTTGTCGAACGAGGCCTTGAACAGCACCCCGATATTGAGGCGCAGGGAGACCTCCTTCAGGGCGTGGGCCATTTCCAGGGCATGGGAACGGCTCTCCATCTGGCACGGCCCGGCGATCAGGGACAGCGGCAGATCGTTGCCGAGGGTGACCGGGCCGGCGGAGACGTGGTGGTGCTTGGTCATCGGAGCATCATACCAGACGCGATTGCTTCACCGCGGCGGCGATGAACGAGGTGAACAACGGGTGCGGATCGAACGGCTTCGACTTCAGTTCCGGGTGGAACTGCACGCCGACGAACCAGGGATGGCCGGGAAGCTCGACGATCTCCGGCAGCAGGCCGTCCGGCGACAGGCCGGAGAACACAAGTCCGGCCGCCTCCAGGCGCATCTTGTAATTGAGATTGACCTCGTAGCGGTGGCGGTGGCGTTCGCTGATCATCGCCCTGCCATAGATGCCGCGAGCCAGGGTGCCGGGCAGGGTCTCGCAGTCGTAGGCCCCGAGGCGCATGGTGCCGCCCAGGCCGGTGGCCTCGTCGCGCGTCTCGACTCCGTCCTCGCCCATCCATTCGGTCATCAGGCCGACCACCGGGTCCTTGCAGGGACCGAATTCGGTGGAGTTGGCGCGGTCGATCCCGGCCATGTTGCGGGCCGCCTCGATGACCGCCATCTGCATCCCGAAGCAGATTCCGAAATACGGAACGCCGTGCTGGCGGGCGAAGGTCACGGCGGCGATCTTGCCTTCCGCGCCCCGTTCGCCGAACGCCCCGGGGACCAGAATGCCGTGCACCCCGTCCAGGGTCTGGACGACGATCTCCGATTCCTCCTGCTCGAAGATCTCCGCCTCGATCCATTCGACGCGGACCCGCACGCTGTTGGCGATGCCGCCGTGGGCAAGCGCCTCGCCGAGCGACTTGTAGGCGTCGGGCAGGCCAGTGTACTTGCCGACCACGGCGATGGTGACCTCGCCCTCGGGGTTTTGGATGCGGGCGACGATGTTTTCCCACACCGACAGTTCGGGGGGCGGCGCGGCGAGGCCGAAGTGCTTGCACACCACGTCGTCCAGGCCCTCGGCGTGGTAGCTGATCGGCACCCGATAGGTGCTCTCCACGTCGAGGCAGGGGATCACCGCCTCCTCGCGCACGTTGCAGAACAGGGCGATCTTGCGCCGCTCGCCGGCCGGAATCTCGCGGTCGGCCCGGCACAGCAGGACGTTGGGGTGAATCCCCACCTGCATCAGTTCCTTGACCGAATGCTGGGTCGGCTTGGTTTTCAGCTCGCCGGCCGCCGGGATGTAGGGGACCAGCGTCATGTGCATGTACATCGCCTGTCCCGGGCCAACCTCGTTGCCGAATTGACGGATCGCCTCGATGAACGGCAGGCTCTCGATGTCGCCCACCGTGCCGCCGATCTCGCACAGCACGAAGTCCTCGTCGTCCACGTGACTGCGGATGAACGTCTTGATGGCGTCGGTGATGTGCGGGATGACCTGGATGGTCGCGCCCAGGTAGTCGCCGTGGCGCTCGCGGGCGATCACGCCCGAGTAAATGCGTCCGGTGGTCACGTTGTCGGACCGCCGGGACGCGACGCCGGTGAAGCGCTCGTAGTGGCCGAGGTCGAGGTCGGTTTCGGCGCCGTCGTCGGTGACGAACACCTCGCCGTGCTGATAGGGGCTCATGGTGCCCGGATCGACGTTGATGTAGGGGTCGAGCTTGCGCAGGCGGACCCGGAATCCGCGCGCTTGTAGCAGGGCGCCGAGGGCCGCCGAGGCCAGCCCCTTGCCGAGGGACGAAACCACACCGCCGGTGATGAAGATGTAGCGCGCCATGGACCCGGACTATACATGATCGAGGGCGCCCCAAAAGGGAAATCGGTCCGGCCCGGAACCGGCCTTCGATCCATCCCTGGGACGCGCGGGAAAAAATTTGCCGTTCAGTTATTTGGCGAGCGGCGCGGCGGGCATCTGCGGGATTTCCCCGGGCGTCGGGACGAGCGGTGCCTGTTCGGTCTCCGGCGCCCCGGCATCGAGAATCGAGGTTGGTCGGTTGGCGCTGTCGGCCAGCAGGGCGAGGGCCAGGCTGTTGAGCATGAACACGACGGCCAGGATCGCCGTGATGCGGGTCAAAAGATTGGCGGTCGCGCGCCCGGTCATGAAGCCGCCCATGCCGCCGCCCCCTCCGCCGCCGCCCCCGATTCCGAGCGCGCCGCCCTCGCTGCGCTGCAGGAGGATCACCACCACCATGGCGATGGCGACGATCAGATGAATGACGATCAGGGTCGTGAACATGGAGCCTCCGCAACCGGGCCGCCGCCGCTCTCCGCTCCGGGCGTCGCGCCGGCGGCGGCGTTGTAGCGCAGGATGGCGGCGACGCCAAGGGAAAACCAACCGGTGATGCCCGGCGTGGCGGCTTGCCGCGCGTCGGAGCGGATTACCAGCCGTCGTGGTGGATCAGGTCGCGCAGCGCCAGCCGCCGCCGCCATCCGGCGGCTTCCAGTTCCGGTCTGGCATGGAAGCCGGAGACCCATCCCAGGCACAGGTAGGCGACGATCTCGATGTTGGCCGGGATACCCAGCACCGCCTTCAGGGCCTCGGCGTCGACGATGCTCACCCAGCCGACGCCCAGGCCCTCGGCGCGTGCCGCCAGCCACAGGTTCTGCACCGCGCAGACGCTGGAATAAAGGTCCATCATCGGCTGGTGGGTGCGTCCGATCACCACCGGTCCGGCGCGCGAGCGGTCGCAGGTGACGGCAAGATTCACCGGTGCCTCGCGGATGCCTTCCAGCTTGAGGGACTTGTAGGTTTCGCGGCGGTCGCCCTCGAACATCTCCGCGGCCTCGGCGTTGGCGCGCGCGAACAGGCCGTGCACCTGGTCCTTGATCGTCGGGTCGCGCACCACCACGAAATCCCACGGCTGCTGGAACCCCACCGAGGGCGCGTGGTGGGCCGCGTCGAGCAGGCGCAGGAGCAGGTCGTCGGGTACCGGGTCGGGTCGGAACTGGCCGCGCACGTCGCGGCGGGTGTGGATGGCCTTGTAGACGGCGGCCTTCTCGGTGTCGGTGAACGGATCGGCGGGCAGCAGGGCACGGTCCATCGTGAGTCCCCTTTCGATGGTTGGTCGCCGTCGCCGCCGTCCGCGCGGCTCGGGCCCTCCTCTCGGCCGGTCTTCTGGCTCGGGGTCCTCCCGACCGGAACGCCTTCCCGATCCGTGGATCAGTGGCACTTGTTCCGGCGGTCCCCCTCACAGCGCTGGGCACGCCGCGGAGTCGCACCGCGTTCCCGATTCTCCCGCGCGCGGGCACCGAGAGGTTCACGAGGCATCAGGGGTAATCGCCAACGCCGGCCGGGTCAAGCAACCCAAAATCCCTCGAAACATTTGTTCAACTTGCCCCGGGCCCATGTTTGGGCTAGGTGTCATTCACGACCTTTCCACATTTTCTTCCACATATTTTCGCAAGGGGGCGCCCATGACCGCCATCACCGATATCCATGCCCGCGAGATTCTCGACAGCCGCGGCAACCCCACCGTCGAGGTGGACGTGATCCTGGAGACCGGCGCCTTCGGCCGCGCCGCCGTGCCGTCGGGGGCCTCGACCGGGGTCCACGAGGCGGTGGAACTGCGCGACGGCGACAAGAACCGCTATCTCGGCAAGGGGGTGATCCAGGCCATCGACGCGGTCAACGGCGAAATCTTCGACGCCCTGACCGGCCTGGAGGCCGAGGACCAGGAAGCGCTGGACCAGGCGATGATCGATCTGGACGGCAGCCCCAACAAGGGGCGCCTGGGCGCCAACGCCATCCTCGGGGTATCGCTGGCCGTTGCCAAGGCGGCGGCCGACGAGGCCGGTCTGCCGCTGTACCGCTATATCGGCGGCACCCACGCCCGCACCTTGCCGGTGCCGATGATGAACATCGTCAACGGCGGCGCGCACGCCGACAACCCCATCGACATCCAGGAGTTCATGATCATGCCGGTCGGGGCGGGGACCGTCGCCGAGGCCGTGCGCATGGGCGCCGAGGTGTTTCATAACCTCAAGAAGGGCCTCAAGGACGCCGGCCACAACACCAACGTGGGCGACGAGGGCGGCTTCGCGCCGGGCCTGGGCAGCGCCGACGAGGCGCTCGGCTTCATCATGAAGGCGATCGAGGCGGCCGGCTACGCACCGGGCGAGGATTTGGTTCTGGCGCTCGACTGCGCGTCTTCGGAGTATTTCAAGGACGGCAAATACGAACTGGAGGGCGAGGGCAAGTCCCTGGACGCCGCCGGCCATTCCAAGTACCTGGCCGATTTGGTGTCCCGCTACCCGATTTTCTCCATCGAGGACGGCATGGCCGAGGACGACTGGGACGGCTGGAAGGTGCTGACCGACGAGATCGGCGCCAAGTGCCAGCTCGTGGGCGACGACCTGTTCGTCACCAACCCGGTTCGGCTGGCCGACGGCATCGCCAAGGGGATCGCCAATTCCATGCTGGTGAAGGTGAACCAGATCGGCAGCCTTTCGGAAACCCTGGAAGCCGTCGAGATGGCCCACAAGGCCCACTATACCAACGTCATCTCGCACCGTTCCGGTGAGACCGAGGACAGCACCATCGCCGACATCGCGGTGGCCACCAACGCCGGCCAGATCAAGACCGGCTCGCTGTCGCGCTCCGATCGCATCGCCAAGTACAACCAGCTCATCCGCGTCGAGGAGGAACTGGGCCCGGCGGCGCGCTACGCTGGCCGCACCATCCTCGGCTGACCGTCCCCGCTTGCGCCTCTTGCGGTCCCGCGCCCCGGTGGGCGCGGGATCGTGGTGCGTCCCCGGCGCGGTGGAGGACGTGGCTGGATTGTGAATCCAGGCGGCGTGATCCCTACCTCAGGAACCGCGTCCGGATGGTGCCCTCGATGGCCGCCAGTTCGCGCCGGATGCCCATCCCGGCCTGAAGGTCGGCGTCCACGTCGACCACGACATAGCCGACCTCGCCGTCGGTGCGCAGGTACTGGCCGCTGATGTTCATCTCGCGCCGCGAGAACACCTCGTTGATATGCGACAGCACGCCCGGCACGTTGCGGTGAATGTGCAGGAAACGGGTCACCCCGTCCTGCACGGGGAGCGCCACCTCCACGAAGTTCACCGCGCCCAGGGTCGAGCCGTTGTCCGAATAGCGGATCAGCTTGTCGGCCACCTCGATGCCGATGTTGGCCTGCGCCTCCTGGGTCGAGCCGCCCACGTGCGGGGTCAGGATCACGTTGGACAGACCGCGCAGCGGCGACGCGAAGGGTTCGTCCCTGGACGCCGGTTCCTTGGGGAACACGTCGACCGCGGCGCCGCTCAGATGTCCGTCGGTCAGCGCCGCCGCCAGGGTCTCGATGTCGACCACGTCGCCGCGCGCCAGATTGAGCAGCACCGCGCCCGGGCGCATGGCGCGGATTTGAGGCTCGCGGATCATGTACCGGGTCTGCGGGGTGGCCGGCACGTGCAGGGTCACCACGTCGGAGACCGCCAGCAGCTCGTCCAGGCTGGCACAGGGCTGCGCGTTGCCGAGCGGCAGGGTGTCCACGATGTCGTGGTAGCGGACCCGCATCCCCATCGCCTCGGCGAGCACCGAGACCTGGCTGCCAATATGGCCGTAGCCGACAATGCCGAGAACCTTGCCGCGCACCTCGTGCGACCCGTCGGCCGTCTTGCGCCAATCGCCCAGGTGCGCCAGGGCGTTCTTCTCGGGGACCCGGCGCAGCAGCATGATCACCTGGGCGATGACCAGTTCGGCCACCGAGCGGGTGTTGGAATAGGGCGCGTTGAACACCGGCACGCCGGCATGGCGCGCCGCGTCGAGGGCGACCTGGTTGGTGCCGATGCAGAAGCAGCCGATGGCCATCAGCTTGTCGGCCGCCGCCAGGATCTCGGGGGTCAGTCGGGTGCGCGAGCGGATGCCGATCATGTGGACGTCGCGGATGGCATTCGCAAGATCGTCGCCGTCGAGGGCGCCGGGCCGCAGATCGACGTTTTCGTAGCCGTTCTGACGCAACGAGTCGACGGCGTTCCGATGGATGCCTTCCAGTAACAGAATTTTGATCCTGTCCTTGGCGAGGGACAAATCGCTCATGACACGGCTCCGAAGGTGGCGATACGGCGGGCGGGCGCAGTGTTTTCAGGTCCGACCCGCCGCGTCAAGCGGTTGTTGCGCGGCGCGGCGGGGGACGACGATTCGCTCGCCCGTGTCGAAAGCATTTGTCGCGAGTATGATTTATTATAAAACTAAATACGGCGCGATTGTGCGTCCGCGTTCAATTCCGTATCGTGATCTTGCCATGCACAACTTCCACAAGGCCGACTACCGGGTTCTTTTCGAACGCTCGGCCGATGCCATGCTTATTCTTGATGGAAACCGGTTCGTCGACTGCAACCGCGCCGCCGTGACCCTGCTCGGCTACGAGGGACGCGAGGAGTTGATGAAGGCGCGCCCGTCGCAGCTTTCGCCGACTCTGCAGCCGGATGGCCGGCGATCGGACAAGAAGGCCGACGAGATGGCCGCCGCCGCGTTCCGCAACGGCAGTCATCGGTTCGAGTGGCTGCACAAACGGGCCTGCGGCGAGGTGTTTCCGGTCGAGGTGCTGCTGACCGTCATTCCATTCGGCGGGCGCGAGGTTCTGCACGTGGCGTGGCGGGACATCACCCAGCGCAAGCGGACCGAGGAGCGTCTGCGGCTGTCGCGTCATGTGATCGAGAACACCAGCGAGGGCGTGATCGTCACCGACCTTACTCCGGCCATCATCGAGGTCAATCCCGCCTATAGCCGGATCACCGGCTATGACCGCGAGGAATCCATCGGCCGTAATCCGGGATTCTCGAAGTCCGGCCACCACGACTCCGCCTTCTATGCCCGCATGTGGCAGTCGTTGCGGCGCGACGGGCGCTGGCAAGGGGAGATCTGGGACCGCCGCAAGGACGGCGAGTTATTTCCGAAGCAACTGCGGATCGACACCATCTATGACGAGGAAGGGCAGCCGCTTTATTACATCGGAGTCTTTTCCGACATCACCTTCGCCAAGCAGGCCGAGAAGCGACTCCAGGACCTTGCCTTCTCGGACCCCCTGACGCGGCTGCCCAACCGATCGTTGTTCTACACGCAGTTGCAGCGCGAGATCATTTCGGCGCTACGTCGCGCCACGCGGATCGCCATCCTGTTCATCGACCTGGATCACTTCAAGGCGATTAACGACGGATGCGGGCACTCGATCGGCGATCAGGCCCTGATCATCGCGGCGGAACGTATTCGGGACGCGGTCCGGGCGAGCGACGTGGTGGCGCGCGTGGGAGGCGACGAATTCACCGTCATCCTGCCCGACCTGCCGTCACCCGATGCCGCCGCCCAGGTGGCCAGCAAGGTCGTTTCCGTTCTTGGCAAACCGATCCAGCTCGATGGCCGGGATTTTCGGCTCGGGGCCAGCGTCGGCATCTCGGTGTTCCCGGAGGACGGGGATTCGGTCGACGACCTCATGCGGCACGCCGATATCGCGATGTATCAGGCGAAATCCCACGGCCGGGGTGGGTATTGCTTCTTTTCCGAGGAACTCAACCGGACGAACAGGCGCCGCGCCTCCCTGGAGACGGAAATGCGCCGCTCCCTGGACCTCGACGCGGCCTTCGTCGTCCAGTATCAGCCGATGGTCGATCTCAGCAGTGGCGCCTGGGTCGGTTTCGAGGCGCTGGCGCGCTGGCGGCATCCCGAGTTCGGCACCGTGCCGCCGGAGGAGTTCATTTCGCTGGCCGACGACAATGGCTTGATCGGTCCGATCGGTTGCCGGGTGCTGCGCACCGCCTGCCGGCAGGTGAAGCGGTGGAACGATCGCACCGGCGGCCGGTTCCGTCTGGCCGTCAACCTGTCGGCGCGGCAGCTTCTCGCGCCCGGTCTGGTCGAGGACCTGCGCGCGGTACTTGCCGAGACCGGAGTCGCGGCGGACCAACTCGAACTGGACATTACCGAGAGCGTAATGGTGACCAAGGCCGAGTCCGCGATCCAACAGGCGCGACACCTGAAGGACCTCGGCCTGCGTCTGGCGGTCGATGATTTCGGGGCTGGATTCGCGGCCCTTAATCATCTGCGCCGGTTTCCGGTCGACACGCTCAAGGTCGATCGGTCGTTCGTGATCCAGGACCACGGGAGCCGGCGCGACTCGGCAATCCTCAAGGCCATCGTCGCGATGGCCGGTCAACTCGGCCTGACGGTGATCTACGAAGGGATCGAGACCGACGAGCAGTTGGCGTTCTGTCGGGACTGTGGCGCCGGGTTGGCACAGGGGTTCCTGTTTTGCCATCCGTTGGACGCGGCCGATATCGAGCCGTTGTTGCGGCCGGCGACCTGATCCGATCCAGGCGATCGTGGATTCGCTTGGCTTCCAAGGGATGCCTCCACGAATCCCGGGTTGAACCGACCCGGTGGATATGTTTTTTCGTCCTCGAACCGAAGCGGGTTTTCCGGCGCCCGCCAAACGGCTAGGCTGTGGCGCGGACACCACCCGAAGGAGGAGAAATGCGCCTGTTCGAACGTCTCAAGGACGCGTGCGCCACCGATTGGACGGCCTATACGGATCATGCGTTCGTGCGCGGGCTGGGCGACGGCACGTTGCCCGAGGCCTGTTTCCGACGCTATCTGGTCCAGGACTATCTGTTCCTGATTCAATTCGCCCGCGCTTACGCTCTCGCCGCCTATAAGGCGGACAACTTGGCCGACATCCGTCAGGCGTCGGACGGCCTGCGGACGATGATCGACGTGGAGATGGGGCTGCATGTCACCTATTGCGCCGGCTGGGGCGTCGACGAGGCGGAGATGCGGGCCGCGCCGGAAGCCGAGGCCACCCTTGCCTATACCCGCTATGTGTTGGAGGCGGGGCACGCCGGGGATCTCCTGGACCTCCATGTGGCGCTTGCTCCCTGCATCGTCGGGTATGCGGAAATCGGGACTCGACTGGCCGCCGATCCGGCAACGAAAACGGATGGCAACCCCTATGCCGACTGGATCGCCTTGTATGCGTCGGAGGACTACGGGAGCGTGGCGGCGGCCGAAATCGACCACCTGGACGACCTGATGGACCGCCGCGCCGGTCCCGGCCGCTTGCCGGCCCTGGAGCGGACATTCCGTCAGGCGACTCGCCTGGAGGTGGCGTTCTGGGACATGGGAATGGCGGCGGCGTAAAAGGATTCTCCCCGGAGTTCCGTGATGCACCAAAAAAAGGGCCGGTCCGCGATGGACCGGCCAGGTGTGTTCCGGTCAGGCTCGAACCGGAACGAAGGCTTGCGCGTCAGAACGGGAACACGATATCCCACACCTGGGTGCCCCAGCGCGGCTGCTGGAGATCGGACAGGGTGCCGCGGCCACCGTAGGCGACCCGCATCTCGGCGATCTTGTCGTGGCTGATGTTGTTCGAATAGTCGATGTCGGACGCCCGGATGATGCCCATCACCGCCAATTCCCGCATCTCGAAGTTGACCTTCATCTCCTGGCGACCGAACACCACCAGGTTGCCGTTCGGCAGCACCTGGGTGACGATCGCCGCCAGGGTCAGGTTGATTTCCTCTGAGCGGTCGATGGAGCCGTCGCCCGAGGTCGAATGGACGTTGCCGAAGCTCGAGACCGAACCGGGATTGATTCCCTCCGGCAGGACGTTGGTGAACTCCGCCTCCAGGCCGAGCAGGTTGGTGATGTCCGCGTCCTCGGTGTCCTCGCGGTCGCGCTCGGTCTTGTTCTCCAGGGTGGCGCTGTCGTCGAGCGCCAGGGTGATGGTCAGGATATCGCCCACCTCCTTGGCCCGCTGATCCTTGAAGAACGCCTTGGCGCCGGTGCGCCACAGGGAATTGGGGTTGTTCTCGGCCATGCGCGGCGCCGGCATCGGCATGCTCACCGGCTGGTAGTCGCGGCGCGCCGTCGGATTCTGGATTTCCGACAGTTCCGGACCGTCGCCGACCTCCGACAGCCGGGTCAGGGTATTGCATCCGGCGAGCCCGGCCGCCAGGATCGACAGGGCGAGGAGGCGGAGCGCCGTGGGGTGCTGCGGGTGGCCTGTCATCGGTCGTCTCCTAGTCGTTCATGGCCAGCCGGTCGTTGGTTCGCACCGTCGCCAGGTTGGGGCCGGTGATCGTGGCCAGGACCACTTTGTTGCTGCGCGTGTTGAGAACCCGGACGACGTCGCCGCGCGACCCTTCCTCCAGGGCCTTGGCCTCGGCGGTCAGGGTCATCAGGGAAGTCCGCAGAATCAGGGTCAGCAAATCGCCTTTTTCCACTTCCAGCGGACGCCGGATGTCCCGTTGGCGGATTGGCGTGTCGGCTTTCAGGCCGCGCTTGGCCGCCATGCCGAGCAGGGTGTCCTCGTCGGTCACCGTGTCGCCGGCCAGGCCGCTGCCGCGCAGCCGCAGATAGCGGATGTGGTCCCGGCGGATCACGTCTCCGGGGCGCAGCCGCCGGTCGACCACCGGAAGACTGATCAGGCGATGGGCCCGCCCGGTGATGCGGATCTGCTGGGCGGCCGGGCCGCTGGCCGGCACTCGGACCACCGCGGCGAAACGTCCGGAGGTGGCGTTGTAGGCGAAGTCGGCCAGCCCGACGGTGGCGTTTTCCGGGCGCGACGCCGCGAGGATCAGGGGGCGGTTGCCAAGGTCGATTTGCAGATCGGCCGGATCGAGTCCGCGCGCGGCCAGTTCGTCGATGATCCTGGCCTCCACCTCGGGACGCCCGACCTCGTAGCTGGCCCGCTCCACCACCGCTTCCTCGAATCCGCTGGCCGGGGTCCAGTCGACCTCGAAGGATTTCGCCACGTAGCGAAGCCAACGGGTATTCAGGGTGGCCCGTTCGCCCAGGGCCGGGGCGTGGCCGACCACCGCGTCGGCCCGCTTGCCGGCGTCGGTCCAGATGTCGCCGATGCGCACCACGCCGGCCTCGACCACCACGTGGGTATTGAGGGTCGCGGCGGTGGCCGGCGCGATCGCGGCGACGCCGAAGTGGAGCAGCAGCAGGCCGGCTGCGAGGCGGATCATGACCGTGTCTCCGTTACCTCAATTGGTTGATCGTGCCCATCATCTCGTCGGACGTGGAGATCACCTTGGAGTTCATTTCATAGGCCCGCTGGGCCGAGATCAGGTTGCCGACCTCTTCCACCGCGTTGACGTTGGAGGTTTCCAGGAATCCCTGCAACAGGGTGCCCATGCCGTCGACGCCCGGATTGGCGGTGGTCGGGTTGCCCGACGCGGTGGTTTCGAGCAGGTAGTTGTCTCCGGTCGCCTGCAGGCCGGCCGGGTTGGCGAACATGGCCAACTGAAGCTGCCCGACGTTCTGGGTCGCGGTCTGCCCGGCCAGCTTCACCAGCACCTCGCCCGAGGCGTTGACGGTGACGTCCACGGCGTTGGTGGGGATGGTGATACCGGGCTGCAACTCGTAGCCGTCGTGGGTCACGATGGTGCCTTCGGAGGACAATTGAAAGGTGCCGTCGCGGGTGTAGGCGGTCTCGCCGCTCGGCATCAGGATCTGGAAGAAGCCCTTGCCCTGGATGGCCAGGTCGAGAACGTTGTCGGTGGCCGTCAGGTTGCCCTGGCCGTGAATCCGGTACACCGCCGCCAGCTTGACGCCGAGCCCGAGTTGGACGCCGGTCGGCACGATGGTCCCGGAGTCCGAGGACGCCGAACCGACGCGGCGCAGGTTCTGGTAGAGCAGATCGTGGAACTCGGTGCGCCGGCGCTTGTAGCCGGTGGTGTTCATGTTGGCGATGTTGTTGGAGATGACCTCGACGTTCTGTTCCTGGGCCAGCATCCCGGTGGCGCCGATGTATAATGAGCGCATCGTTCAATCTCCTCGCGTCACGCGGCCTGCCCGACCAGGGCGGCGGCCAACTTCTTGATCCGCTCGTCTTCCTTCTCGATGAAGCTCTTGGACCTCTGGTAGGCCCGATGCACGTCGATCATGCGGACCATTTCCAGGATCGGCTGCACGTTGGAGCCCTCGATCATGCCCTGCACGACGTCCGGGCGTTCCATGTCGATCGGATCCTCGGTGCTGCTGTAACGCGCTCCGGCCTCGCGTTGCAGGGCGCGCTCGTTGTCGAAGGCGACGATCCGCAGACGGCCGATCTGTCCCTGGTTCGACGACATCGTCCCGTCGCGCGAAACCCGGATGTCCACATCCTCCGGCGCCAGCAGGATCGGCGCGTCGCCCTGGCCGAGCACCGGCCTGCCGGCCTGCGTGACCAAGCGGCCGGTTTCGTCGAGCCGGAAATGGCCGTCACGGGTGTACCGCGGCCCCTGCTCGGTCTCGATCACGAAATAGCCCTTGCCGTGAATGGCGAGATCGAGCGGATTACCGGTTTCCTGAAGGGGGCCTTCGTCGAGCACCCTGTAGGATGCGACGTCGCGCACATAGGCGACCTTGTCCGGCAGCAGGGACTCGCCCCCCTTGCTGCGCACCAGATGGTCGACGAACAGCATCCGCTCGCCCTTGAAGCCGTGGGTGTTCATGTTGGCGATGTTGTTGGCCACGGCGGTCATCTGGCGGCGCAGGGCGCCCTGTCGGGACAGCATCACGTAGGACGTGTTTTCCATTGTCCGGGGTCCGTTTCTGGTTCAAGCCCGACAGCATGAATGCAGGGGGCGTGCCAAAAATTTTCTGCTTTTATATCAATGTTTTACAAACATGGAGTGGCTAAGCGGCCCCGTGCCCGGAAGCCCTTACCGGGCATATGTTGCCCGCGCGCGGGGTTGTTGCGTAATGTTCGCGTTCACGCAAACCAGTTGTTAACTCGTTCCACATAGCCTATCTGAACGGATACGGCGCTTCGGCGTCGAGACACGGTTCATGGGGCGATCCGCGATGGCCGATGACGATCTTGACGGCGACGTCGAAGGGGAAGTGATTTCGGAGACCGGCGGCGGCGGTGGCGGCAAGAAGAAGCTGATCATGATCGTGCTGCCGCTGTTGCTGCTTCTTGGCGGCGGCGCGGCGGCCTATTTCATGGGAGCGCTCGACTCTCTGCTGGGCGAGGAGCCCACCGAGGAAACCCTGGCCGAGGACGGCGAGGGGGGCGGCGGCGAGGATGTGGCGATGCCGGTCGAGGACGCGGTGTTCTTCGACCTGCCGGAGCTGCTGGTCAACCTCAACACCGGCGGCCGGCGCTCCCAGTTCCTCAAGATCCGGATCAGCCTTGAGGTCCCGAGTCTGGCCGATCAGCAGCGGGTCGAGGCGGTGATGCCGCGCGTGGTCGATAATTTCCAAACCTATCTGCGTGAACTGCGCATCGAGGATCTTCAGGGCTCGGCCGGGATGTACCGGCTGCGCGAGGAACTGTTGACCCGCGTCAACGCGGCGGTCAAGCCGACGACGGTGAACGAGGTTCTGTTCAAGGAGATTCTGGTCCAATAGGGTTTCCGACCCTACAATGGAGCAAGGAGTGCGCGGACCGGCACGGAACGGGATGAAGACATGGTGAGTCCGGCGGAAGACGACGACCTGGCGGCGCAATGGGAATCCGCGCTGGCCAGCGAGGAGGGGTCGGCCGACGGCGACGGATCGGCCGACGGCGAAGGGGAGACCGACGATCTCGCCGCCGAATGGGAGGCGATGATCGGCGGCGGAACCGACGACGCCTCGACCGATGTCGCCATGGGCGGCCACGAGTCTACCCGGGTGCTCAACCAGGACGAGATCGACAGCCTGCTCGGGTTCGACGAGGACCACGACGAGGCGGGCGGCAAGTCGGGCATCCAGGCGATCCTCAACAGCGCCCTGGTGTCCTACGAACGCCTGCCGATGCTGGAGGTCGTCTTCGACCGCCTGGTGCGCATGATGTCCACCTCGCTGCGCAACTTCACCTCCGACAACGTCGAGGTCTCGCTCGACAACATCGTGTCGCTGCGTTTCGGAGACTATCTGAACTCGATTCCGCTGCCCGCCATGCTGTCGGTGTTCAAGGCCGAGGAATGGGACAACTACGGCCTCATCACGGTCGACTCCTCGCTCATCTATTCGATCGTCGACGTGTTGCTGGGCGGTCGTCGCGGGACCGCGGCAATGCGCATCGAGGGGCGTCCCTACACGACCATCGAGCGCAATCTGGTCGAGCGCATGGTCCACGTCATGCTGGGCGATCTGTCGGCGGCGTTCGAGCCGCTGAGCCCGGTCACCTTCCGGTTTGACCGTCTGGAGACCAACCCCCGCTTCGCGACCATCTCGCGGCCGTCCAACGCGGCCATCGTCGCCAAGCTGCGGATCGACATGGAGGATCGCGGCGGACGGCTGGAACTGCTGCTGCCTTACGCCACTCTCGAACCGGTGCGCGAGCTTCTGCTGCAAATGTTCCTGGGCGAGAAGTTCGGCCGCGAT
>JANQIL010000057.1 GCA_028282245.1 Magnetospira sp. | reverse complement strand
CGCGCGCGGCGTGACCGGTCGCCGGCAAGGCCGATCTCACCCCTCGGCGTGGTAGTCGGCGAGCCGCTGCACCTCGGTCCTCGAACCGAGAATCACCGGCACCCGCTGATGCAGGGACTCCGGTTTCAAGTCCATGATCCGATCGCGTCCGGTGATCGACAGGCCGCCGGCCTGCTCGACGATGAAGCTCATCGGGTTGGCCTCGTAGAGCAGGCGCAGCTTGCCGCCCTGATCGCGGATTTTCTCGTCGATCGGATACATGAACACGCCGCCACGCGTGAGGATTCGGTGCACCTCGGCGACCATCGAGGCGATCCAGCGCATGTTGAAGTCGCGACCGCGCGGCCCCTCCTTGCCGGCCACGCATTCCTCCACGTAGCGCCGCACCGGCGGTTCCCAGAACCGCGACCGCGACATGTTGATGGCGAATTCCGAGGTCTCCTCGGGGATCCTCATGCCGGGGTGGGTCAACAGGAACTCGCCCACGTTCTGATCCAGGGTGAACCCGTAGACACCCTGGCCGGTGGTCAGCACCAGCATGGTGGACGGGCCGTAGAGGGCGTATCCGGCGCAGACCTGTTGGGCCCCCGTCTGGAAGAAGTCCTCCTTCGACACCCCAATCTTGCCCCCAGGGGCGCGCAGGATGGAGAAGATGGTGCCCACCGAGACGTTGACGTCGATGTTGGACGAGCCGTCCAGGGGATCGAAGGTGAGCAGGTATTGCCCCTTCGGATATTCCTCCGGAATGGACAGGATGTCGTCCATCTCCTCGGACGCCATGGCCAGCAGATGGCCGCCGTATTGGGTGTGGTCGATGAAGTACTCGTTCGACAGCACGTCCAGCTTCTTCTGGGTTTCCCCCTGCACGTTCTCGCTGTCCAGGCTGCCCAGCGCGCCGACCAGGGCGCCGTGGTTGACCTGGTTGGAGATCATCTTGCAGGCGGTCACGATATCGTTGAGCAACATGGTCAGGTTGCCGGTCCCGCCGAACCTCCGCTGCTGCTCGCTGATGAAATGGGTGATGGTCATTTGACTGTGCGGCATTTTTTCCTCCGGTTCTGCTCGTCGCGGCGCGTTCTTGGGTGGCTTCTAGACGGATCGGGCCGGATTCGTCGAGCGATCATTTCATTATTGGACCGGCGGGCGTCGGTGGGGTATGGGACCCCATGACCACCGCGCCATCGGCCGAAATCCCTCGCCCGGCGGGGCACCTCGCCCTGCCGGCCCTGTTCCTGGGGGCCGGTCTGATCGCCTTCGCGCCGTTGTTCGTGCGACTGAGCGAACTGGGTCCGACGGCGACCGCGCTGCATCGCGCCCTGCTCGCCCTACCCTTGCTCTGGGCCTGGATGGCGGCGGCCGGACCGGGCGGGACGGCGACCCCGAACCGGCGCGACAAGGCACGAATGCTGCTGGCCGGCCTGTTCTTCGCCGGCGACCTGTTTCTCTGGCACTGGTCGGTCGTTCACACCTCGATCGCCAACGCCACCCTGTTCGCCAACCTGCAACCGGTGTTCGTGACCCTCGGCGCGGTGCTGCTGTTCGGAGCCCGGGTGACGCCGACCTTCCTGGCCGGCCTGGCGCTGGCCCTGGTTGGCACCGCGACGGTGATCGGAGACAGTCTGACCCTGGGCGGCGATCATCTGTTCGGTGATCTGCTGGGGGTCGGAACGGCGGTTTTCTACGCCGCCTACCTGCTGGCCATCGGCCGCGCCCGCGCCCGTTTCCCGGTCCGCGTGGTGATGGCCTGGTCGACTCTCGGTACGATGCTCGGGTTGCTGCCGCTGGCCCTGCTGTCCGGCCAGGCGCTGTGGCCGCCCACCCTTTTCGCCTGGGCGATCCTGCTCGGGCTGGCCTGGGGATCGCACTGCGGCGGCCAGGGCCTGATCGCCTATGCCCTGGCCCATCTGGCGGCCCCGTTTTCGGCGGCCAGTCTTCTGGTGCAGCCGGTGCTCGCCGCCGCGCTCGCCTGGCTTGTTCTCGGCGAGGCGCTGGGACCGTGGCAGGCGGCCGGCGCGGCGGTGGTGCTGGCCGGACTCTATATCGCGCGGCGCGGCAGCCAGTAGGGGCCTACTCGGCGGTCTTTCCCGCCGGGCCGGCGGGCGGCGCGACGCCGCGGCGGAGCGCCTCCACCTCCTCGGCGGTCAATTTGGATTCGGCGCCGGCGTTCAGCCAGGTGGTGCAAATGCGCACCCAGTTATCGACCGAATCCGAGCGCTGGACCGCCAGATGCGGCACCGTGTTGCAATAGATGTCCAACGGCATGCCGGACGATCCGGTCTGTTCGCCGGAGGCGGCGAGCGCCGGCATGGATAGGATCGTGGCCAGGACCCAAAGCGCGCGGTACATGGCGTCCTCCCTGGTTTGTCATGCCGACGAGTGTCCCGCTTCGGGTCCGCCGGGTCAACCCGGCGGCTTGCGCCCGACGCGGCGCGATGCCAAGACAGGGACCGAACGAAAGGGAGCGCGACCGATGCCACCGCCATTGATGATCCTGCGCGACGTCCGATTGGGGTTTGGCGGCGACCCGCTGTTTTCCGGAGTCGATCTCGTCGTCTCGAAGGGCGACCGGATCGGCCTGGTGGGGCGCAACGGCTGCGGCAAATCGACCCTCCTCAAGGTCATGGCCGGACAGACCGAGGCCGACTCCGGCGAGGTGGTCCGCCAAGCGGGCCTGCATGTCACCTACCTGCCCCAGGAGCCCGATCCATCCGGCTTCGCCACGGTGCTGGACTACGTGGCCGACGGCCTGCCCGAGCACTCGGCCGACGACGCCCATCTGGTGGCGCCGTGGCTGGACGAGGTGAAACTGGACGGCGGTCTGGCCTGCGCCAACCTGTCGGGCGGCGAGCGGCGGCGCGCCGCATTGGCCCGCGCCCTGGCCGCGCGGCCCGACGTCCTGTTGCTCGACGAACCGACCAACCATCTGGACCTGCCGGCCATCGAGTGGCTGGAACGGACCCTGGACGGCTTCCCGGGCGCCCTGCTGGCGATCAGCCACGACCGCGCCTTCCTGTCCCACCTGACCCGCGCCACCCTGTGGCTGGACGGCGGGATCATCCGCCGCTTGGACAAGGGGTTCGGCGCGTTCGAGGCATGGGCCGACGACGCTCTTGCCCGGGACGAAACCGAGCGCCGCAAGCTGGACAAGCGAATCGCCGAGGAAACCCGCTGGTCCCGCCAGGGCATCTCGGCGCGCCGCAAGCGCAACCAGGGGCGCCTGCGCCGCCTGCGCGAGCTGCGCGCCGAACGGGCCCGGCGCCCGGCGCGCGTCGGGTCGGTGTCGCTGGAGTCCGATCGCGGCGAGGCGTCCGGCCGGCTGGTGACCGAGGCCGAGGGAATCGGCAAGCGGTTCGGCGACCGCTGGGTGGTGCGCGACGTTTCGACCCGCATCCTGCGCGGCGACAAGGTCGGCGTGATCGGACCCAACGGGGCCGGGAAAACGACACTGCTGCGTCTGCTGATCGGCGACCTCGCGCCCGATACCGGCGGTGTCCGCCTGGGCACCAACCTGACTCCCATGTACCTGGACCAGAACCGGGCCTCCCTGGATCCCGACAGGACCCTGTGGGACACCCTGTGCGACATGGGCGGCGATCAGGTCATGGTGCAGGGTCGGCCGCGCCACGTGGTGGGCTACCTGAAGGACTTCCTGTTCGACGAGCGGCAGGCCCGCAGCCCGGTCGGCAGCCTGTCCGGCGGCGAGCGCAACCGCCTGCTGCTGGCCAGGGCGATGACCCGGCCGGCCAACTTCCTGATTCTCGACGAACCGACCAACGACCTCGACATCGACACCCTGGACCTGCTTCAGGAAATGCTGTCCGATTTCGACGGCACCCTGCTGATGGTCAGCCACGACCGGGACTTCCTGGACCGCGTCGTGACCTCGACCATCGCGCTCGAAGGCGACGGCCGGGCCACCGAATACCCCGGCGGCTACTCGGACTATCTGCGCCAGCGCGGCCCGACCGAAACGGGGTCGGCGCGGTCGGTCACCCCCCGCCGCGCTCCCGCCGCGCCACGCGCCCCCGCCGCCAGGAAACCCGACAAGCTGAGCTATAAGCAGAACCGTCTTCTTGAGGAATTGCCCTTGCGCATCGCCGATCTGGAAGAAAAACTGGAGCAGCTTCAAGAAACTCTTTCGGATCCCGACCTGTTTCGGCGCGATCCGGACGCCTTCCACGCCGCGAGCGAGGCCCTGCGCGGGACGCGAGACGCGCTCTCGGAGGCCGAGGAGGCATGGCTGGCGCTGGAGCTCCTGCGCGAAGAAATCTCGGGCGATTGAGTTCGCGAGCCCAGGAAACGCTCGAATATTTCCTGGAAGTTTCGAGAACTTGACCGAGCGAAAGTGTTATTTTTTTTCAACGACAGCATGCTATACAAGGTACCCTTGGAACCGGGGGAAGCGGTCCGCGTCGGAAGGGTGTCCTGGCATGGCCAGCGGCCCGGCACCGCCGTGCTTTTTGTCTGGCAGGTATTTTTTCACTTTTTCCTGCGCATGATCGGGCCTGACCGACGACGGAACACGCGGATGAGCATCGGATGAGTCGTCAGAACATCTCGGGACGCCGCTCGGGTCGCGAACGGCTGAGCGGTTTCGGCGGGCTTTGGAGCGCGTTTCCGGAGTTGTTCCTGTCGTCCCTGTTTCTCAACCTGCTTGCTCTGGCGTTGCCGCTCGCGCTTCTTCAGGTCTATGACCGGATCGTTCCCAACAGTTCGCGCGGGACCCTTCTGATCCTGATCGCCGGCGTGTTCACCGCGTTGATCCTGGAGGCCCTGCTGCGGGTCGCGCGGTCGCTCATCACCGGCTGGGTCGGCGCCCGGTTCGAGCACCGGGCCGGCTGCGCCGCCTTCAACCGATTGGTCAATTGCAGCCTTCAGGACTTCGAGCGGATCGGCTCCGGAATGCACCTGGAGCGCATCAGCTCCCTGCGCCAGGTCAAGGAATTCTATGCCGGACAGGCGGTCACCGTGGTGCTCGACCTGCCGTTCGTGGTGCTCTTCCTGGGCCTGATCTGGCTGCTGGGCGGCCATCTGGTGCTGGTGCCGCTCGCCGTGCTGAGCGTGTTCGCGGTCACCGCCTTCCTGCGCGCCGGCGCCCTCAGGCGGGCGATCGAGGGCTACAGCCAGGCCCGTGACCGGCGCCTCAATTTCACCATCGAGGTGCTGGGCGGCATCCATTCGGTGAAATCGATGGCCATGGAGGCCCTGATGCTCCGGCGGTTCGGCCGCCTTCAGGAAACCTCCGCCCGGGCCGACCACGAGGTCGCCCTGCGGAACGCCTCGGCAATGGGTACCGGGGTGTTCTTTTCCCAACTCACCATGATCGCCGTGGCCGCCTATGGCGCCACCCTGGTGGTCGACAACATGATCACGGTGGGCGGCCTTGCCGCCTGTACCCTGCTGTCCGGGCGCGCCCTGCAACCCCTACAGCGGGCGGTCGGCCTGTGGACCCGATTCCAGACCGTGCGTCTGGCCCGCGGGCGGCTGCGCGAGATTTTCCGGCTGCCGCAGGAAGCGGTCCCGGCGAACCCGGTCACCGATCCGATCCAGGGCGCGATACGGATGCGCGGCGTGCGGTTTCGCTACGCCGACGACCTGCCCGACGTCATGACGGGAATCGACCTCGACGTGGCGCCCGGCGAGTGCGTCGGAATCGCCGGCTCCAACAGCAGCGGCAAAAGCACCCTGCTCGGCCTGATGATGGGCACCCTGAAGGCGACCGAGGGAGAAATCCTGATCGACGGTCAGCCGATCGACCGCCGCGACCCCTTCGCGCTCAAGCATGGCGGCATCGCCTACCTGCCGCAACGGGGCGAGCTTTTCCAGGGTTCGATCCTGGAGAATGTCACCATGTTCCGTGGCGAGCACACCGACGAGGCAGTGCGGGTGGCGCGCCTCCTCGGGCTCGACGAGGTCGTCGCCAAGCTGCCGTTCGGTTACGATACCCGGGTCGGCGACGCGGCCCACGAATCGCTGCCGCGCGGCATCCGCCAGCGGATCGCGATCGCCCGCGCCCTGGTCGGCGAGCCCCGCATCGTCCTGTTCGACGAAGCCAACACCGCCGTCGACGGGGCCGGCGACGCCTATCTGCGGCTGACCCTGGAGCGCCTCAAGGGCTCCAGCACCTTGATTCTCGTCACTCCCCGGCCGTCGCTGCTGCGGCTCGCCAACCGGGTGTTCGGCCTTCAGGACGGACGTCTGGTGCCGCGCAACACGGCGCCGCCACCGGCCGCCCAGGCACGGCCCCGGCCCGGGCGGCCGTTCGCCGACTCGCTGCCCGAGCAGGCGGGGGCGCGATGAACAGGCCGTTCGACAACGACGACGCGACCAAGCCGCCGGCCGAATTCTCTTGGTCCGATCCGGTCGACCGGACAAGCCTGTCGGACGACCAGATCACCAGCGGCAAACTGGGCGGCTTCAAGGCGGCGACCGATCTGGCGGCCTGCCTGCTGCCGCTGCTGAAGGCCCTCGGCTGGCGCGGCAATCCGCGCCACGTGGCGGAGGCGCTGCCGCATTTCGCAGACACCCTCGACCTGACCGGGTTGCTCAACGTGATGGCCAACCTGGGGTTTTCGAGCCGGTCGACCCGCCTGTCGCCGGGCGACGTGGACCCGCGCCTGATGCCCTGTCTGTACGTGCCGCGGCACGGAATGGCGATGGTCCTGCTGTCGCGCGACGGACACACCCTGCGCGCCTTCGACTCCGGGTCCGATCGGGTTATCGACATCGCGCGGCCACGCGGATCCGGCCGTATCTACGTGTTCAACCCGCTGGAGGACGACGATCCGCGCCGGCAGTCGAAACAGGGCGGCTTCGTCGGCAGAATGGCCGACCGTTTCCGGCCGCTGATCCTTCAGATCCTGGCGGTCAGCTTTTTCTCCAATCTGCTGGTCCTGGCCACCCCGCTGTTCATCATGGGGGTCTATGACAAGGTGGTGGCGACCGGATCGATGACCACCCTTGCCTTCATGGTGGCCGGGGTGATGATCGCGCTGATCGGCGATTGGTTTCTGCGCGGAATCCGGGGCCGGATGATCGCCTTCATCGGGGCGCGACTCGACCATATCATCGGCAACGCGATTTTCGAGCGACTTCTGTATCTGGCGCCCTCGTTCACCGAACGGGCGACGATCGGCGCGCAGGTGGCGCGGCTGAAGGATTTCGAGGCGATCCGGGAATTCTTCACCGGACCCCTGGCGGGCATCGTCCTGGATGCCCCGTTCGTGTTCATCTTCGTGATCGTCATGGGCATTCTGGGCGGCACGCTGGCGCTCGTGCCGCTGATCGGCATCCTCTTGTTCCTGGTGCTCGCGGTAACCATCCTGCCGATTCTGCGCGACCGCGTGGCGGCCACCGCGCGCGCCGAATCCAGACGCCAGGAGTTCCTGGTCGAATCCCTGTCCAAGATGCGGGCCCTGAAGAACGCCGGGGCGGAAATCCAATGGCGCGAGCGCCATCGCGAAATCTCGGCCCGCGCCGCCATGCGCGGCTTCGCGACCAGCAAGGTGCAGGCCATCGCCTCCGCCCTGTCCCACACCCTCGTGGTCGGGTCCGGGTTGGCGACCCTGGGCTGGGGAGTGGTCAAGACGCTTGACGGCGACATGACGACCGGCGGCCTGATCGCCTCGATGATCCTGGTGTGGCGGGTTCTGTCGCCCATGCAGACCGCGTTCCTGGCCCTGACCCAGGTGGAGCAGGTGCGGGCCTCCATCCTCCAGATCGACAACCTGATGCAATTGCGCCCCGAGCGCGATCCCAACACCCGCATCCGGCCCCTGCAACGCTTCAAGGGGGCGGTCAGCTTCGGCCGCGTGTCGCTGCGCTACGCGCCGGACGCCGACCCGGCCCTGGTCGGGGTGACCTTCGACGTGGCGCCGGGGGAGCTTTGCGCCATCATCGGACCCAACGGATGCGGCAAGTCGACGGTGCTCAAGCTGATCGCCGGCATGTACCAGCCGCAGGCCGGCAGCGTCCGCATCGACAACGTGGACATCCGCCAGATCGATCCGCTCGAACTGCGTCACGCGGTGGCCTACGTCCCGCAGCAGAGCCAGCTTTTCTTCGGCACCATCGCCCAGAACCTGCGGCTCGCCAATCCGATCGCCTCGGATGACGAACTGCGCTGGTCCTGCGCGCAGGCCAGCCTCCTGGAGGACGTGGAGGCGCTGCCGGACGGCTTCGCGACCCGAGTCGGCGACGGCCGCACCGAACAGTTGCCGGCCAGTCTGACGCAACGCATCGCGCTGGCCCGCGCCTACCTCAAGCGATCGCCGATCATGCTGTTCGACGAACCGGTGAACGGGCTCGATTTCGAAAGCGACAAGCAGTTCATGCGCACCCTGGAATCGATGCGCGGCCAGGCCACGGTGTTTCTGGTCACCCATCGGCCGAGTCACCTCAAGCTAATGGATAGGATCGTGATCCTCGACGGCGGTTTGGTGCGGATGGCCGGACCCGCCGACAAGGTGCTCGAAAAAATTCCGCCCGGCCTGTTCTGACGAGATCCGCGATGAGCAACCAGCCCCCGATCCCCGCCCACGGCAACGCCCCGGCCCCACCGGCCAAGGTCGGAGTGCAGCGTGGCGACCGCCAGATCCGCTACATGGCGCAGTCCGTCCTGCTCGAGGAATCGGGGACCTCGCGTCTGGTGCGAATGGCGATCCTGGTGGTCAGCCTGGTGGTGCTGGCCTTCGTCGTCTGGTCGGCCTTCACCCGGGTCGACGAGGTGGCGGTGGCCAGCGGGCAGATCGTCCCCTCCGGCTCGGTGCAGGCGGTGCAGCATTTGGAGGGCGGCATCGTGCGCGACATCCTGGTGCGCGACCGGGATCTGGTCGAGGTCGGACAATTGCTGGTCCGCCTCGACCCCGAGCAGGCCCTGGGCGAGCTGGAGCAGATCCGCGCGCGCCGGGCGTCCCTCCGGCTGCGCATCGAGCGGCTCCACGCGTTCGCCGGAAACCGCGAGCCGGCGTTCGATTTCGCCCTGGCGGACTACCCGCGCCTGGTCGAGGATCAGATGGCGATCTTCCGCCAGCAGATCGCCACCCGCGCCGCCCAGCGCGAGGTGCTGGAAAAGCAGATCAAGCAGAAACAGGCCCGGGCCGAGGCCATCCGCAACCAGAGGGTGGCGATTCGCGAACAGTTGGCGTTTCAGGACGAGGAACTGACCATGCGCTCGACCCTGGTCGACCAGGGCCTGACTTCGCGGATCCTGCTGCTCAACCTGAAGCGGGAATACGCCAACACCCAGGGCGAGTTGGCGCGGCTAACCGGCCAGATCGCCACGGTGCGCGAGGAATCGGCGGAGATCGAGACCCGATTGGTCGATATCGACGCCAGCTTGCGCCAGGAGGCTCTTCAGGAATTGGGCGAGGCAAGCGCCGAACTGGCCCAGGTCGAGGAATCCCTGCGCCGCTCCGAGGACCGGTTCAGGCGATTGGACGTGACGGCGCCGGTGCGCGGTTACGTGCAGGACCTGAGGGTGAACACGGTCGGCGCCGTCCTGCCGGCCGGCGGCGTGCTGATGGAAATCGTTCCGGTGGATCAGGTTCTGCTCGTCGAAGCCAAGATCTCGACCCGCGACGTCGGCCACGTGCGGGTCGGCCAACCCGTCGCGATCAAGGTCACGTCCTACGACTTCGCCCGCTACGGCGCCATCGACGGGACCCTGCAATCGGTCTCGGCGACCACGCTCGTCGACGAGCAGGACGGCCACCCCTACTACAAGGCGACCGTCGAGTTGTCGCAGCCCCATGTGGGCAATACCCCGGGCCTCAACCCGGTGCTGCCCGGCATGACCGTGCAGGCCGACGTGGTCACCGGTCACAAGACCCTGATGCAGTATCTTCTCAAGCCGGTTTACGTTTCGCTGAACCAAGCCTTCCGCGAACGATGAAACGGCGATCCGGGCCGCTCCGGATTTTCATTTGGAATTAAAATCATCCATTCGGGATCCGTGCCGGGTCGCCATCGGCGGCAGGGACCTTGCGAAACGGGCGGAACGTCCGGCGGATGAGGTCCACACGCCCGGCGAGGGGCCGAAAACCGGAATTCCTCATCGGGTTTCGTGTTGTTTGGGTTTCATGCACGAGGACCCGGAGCGAACGAGAAACACCGGCCCGAAGGCCGGTGTTTCCCTGCAACGGTACCCCCCCAACTCCATCGGCCTTTCCGGCCGCGAAAAGGGCGGCGTACCGCGGTCCGCCCTTTTCGTCCCCTTAAGCGATCGCCCTACTGGGCAGCCGGTGTCTCGGCAACAACCTCCTCGGTAGCGGCCGGGGCGGCTTCCTCGGTGACGGTAGCCTCCTCGGCAGCAGCCGGAGCGGCTTCCTCGGTGGCGGCAGTCTCTTCGGTAGCAGCCGGAGCGGCTTCCTCGGTGGCGTCAGCCTCCTCGGTGGCAGCCGGAGCGGCTTCCTCGGTGGCGGCAGTCTCCTCGGTAGCGGCCGGAGCGGCTTCCTCGGTGGCGGCGGTCTCCTCGGTGGCAGCCGGAGCGGCTTCCTCGGTGGTGACGGCAGTCTCCTCGGTAGCGGCCGGAGCGGCTTCCTCGGTGACGGCAGTCTCCTCGGTAGCGACCGGAGCGGCCTCCTCGGTGGCGGCAGTCTCCTCGGTAGCGGCCGGAGCGGCTTCCTCGGTGGTGACGGCAGTCTCCTCGGCAGCAGCCGGAGCGGCTTCCTCGGTGACGGCAGCGTCCTCGGTGGCAGCCGGAGCGGCTTCCTCGGTGGCGGCAGTCTCCTCGGTAGCGGCCGGAACGGCTTCCTCGGTGGTAACGGCAGTCTCCTCGGTAGCGGCCGGAGCGGCTTCCTCGGCGACGGCAGCGTCCTCGGTGGCAGCCGGAGCGGCCTCCTCGGTGGCGACAGTCTCCTCGGTGGCAGCCGGAGCGGCCTCCTCGGTGGCGGCAGTCTCCTCGGTAGCGGCCGGAGCGGCCTCCTCGGTGACGGCGGCCTCCTCGGTGGCAGCCGGGGCGGCCTCCTCGGTGGCGACAGTCTCCTCGTCAGCAGCCGGAGCGGCCTCCTCGGTAGCGGCAGTCTCCTCGGTGGCAGCCGGAGCGGCCTCCTCGGGCGTTGGCGCCGGGGTCAGCAGACCCGGATACGCCTTGGCCATTTCGGCACCGAGCATCGGTTTGTTCACGCCCTTGTGGCAGGTCTTGCAGTTTGCCTTCGGGGCATCTCCGGTCGGACCCAGACGGTGGGCCGGATACTCGGGCTGTAGCGGATCAAGATAAGCGACGTTCAGGTCGCGGGTCATGTTGATCCCGTGCCAGGCCGTGACCCGTTGCGGGGGACTGAGTTCCCACTCCCGGAACGACTGGCTGTTGTGGCAGAAGGTGCAATTGACGCCCAGCGCTCCACTGATGTGGAACATCATGCCGTAGGTCTCTTCCGCCTTCTTGGTCAGGATGTTCCGCTCGCCGACCACCGGCAGGGCCTCGGCCGGTTCGATCCGCAGGGCGGTGTCGCTCAGCAGATACTGCTCCAACGGGTTGTTGGGCAGGGAGGTCAGGCCGACGACGGTCGACGCGATGTTCTGGTTGAACCGGTTCCCCAGACCACCGGTGAAGGTGTTGGCCTCGGGATCGATGAACCAGATGTCGGACGGCACCGGCTCGCCCCGATGGCAGGTCCAGCAGGTCACGCCGGCCGGCGACACGTGGTCGCCCCACTGGTCGTTGAGGGCGATGGTCATTTCGAACATGCGACGCGAGACGATCTTGGTATAGGGCTCGTCGAGCGCCAGATCCTCCGGATTATGGCAATAGTTGCACCCTTCCTCCGGAGACACCCATTCGGTGACCGCCGCCATCAGGCGGTTGAAGTTGTCGATGTTCAGGTGACCGAGCACCGGGACGTTTTCGTAGATTTCCGAGGCAAGCGGAATGTCCGGCGAATCCTCGGTGTACGGAAGCGGCTCGGCCGGCACTTCGCTGTTCGCCGCGATAACCAGCTTCTGGTTGTCGTTGTCGTAGACATCGGCCATGCCGGTGCCCCGAAAGCCGTCCTGCTCATAGACCGTGTCCGGCGTCAGGGTGACGACATAGACGAACACGATCAGGGCGCCGAGGACCGCGGCATATCCGCCGTAGGCCCAGAACGGATATTCTCGCTGTTCAGAGTTGCTCATCACATGCCTCCTCCGACAACGGCCGGATCAGTCGTCACCGGATCGAACACGGCGGGGTAGGCCGGCGCGACTCCATGCTTGACCGCCCACAGGAACCAGTTGTCGACCACGGTGCCGGTCAGCAGGATGCCGATCCCGCCGGTCAGCGGGCAGAGAACCGCGAACCACCAGCCCCAGCGGTGGATGGATTCCATGGTCGCGTTGAAGCCCATGGTCCAGCGCCAGAACAGAGCCGCGCGCTCGGACGCGGTGCCACGATCGGTGATCTGTTCCACCTCGCGATCGCCACCCATGCGGCTGACCGCCAGGATGGTCGCGCCGTGCATGGCGAACAGAAGGGTGGCGCCATACAGGAACACGATCGAAAGCATGTGGAACGGGTTGTAGTAGAGGTTGCCGTAAGCGACCGAAAGCGCCGCCGTCCAGTCGAGATGCGGGAAGATGCCGAACGGCACCGCCTCGCTCCAACTCCCCATCAGCAGGGGGCGGAAGAAGCCCATCACCAGGAACAGCCAGATCGCCGCCGCGAAGGCCCAGGCCATGTGGGTGCCGAGGCCGAGCGCCACCGCCCGGCGATAGACCCGAAGCCACCACAGCAGCACGGAGACGGTCAGGAAAAAGCCCGCCATCAGCCACCAGCCGCCCTCGTTCATCGGCGGAATGCCGAGGCCCCATTCGGGTCCCGGAGGCTCGAGCGCGAGCCAGAAGAACTGGCGCACGAACTCGATCGGACTCCAGTCCACCGAGGCGGCCATGTTCAGGCCGATGATCTCGATGGCGATGAAGAAGAACAGGAACGAGAGGAAGCCAAGCGAGCCGATATAGATCGGGCCGATCTGGGCGTCGCCAATCTTGCCGAGCCAGTAGAAGTTAAACGGCTTGAGCTCCCGCCCGTAGAATTCGCCCTCGTCGATGGGCACCCCATCGTGGGGCTCCGTGGCCACCACCACGGATGTAAAGAAGTTTTGATATTCGGCCATGGGAGTCCCCCTTACGTCAGGCTCCAGATCGGCAGCTCAAGCCACCAATTCCACCATTCCGGCCAGCCTTCGGTCCAAAGCGGGCCACTGATGAAGATGCACACCGCACTCCAGAAAACGGCACTCAGCGCCAGGATCAGGCCCAGGCGATGGATGCCGAGACCGCCGATCGAATAGCCGACGATATCCCGGAAGAAGGTGTTTTCATGTTCGCTGCTCTTCACCATGTCGCCCTTTTCGTGCGGATTGGTCGCCGAAAGGATGATCGAGCCGTGCATCGCCAGCGCCAACGTGGTCGTGAAGAACAGCGTGATGCCGATCATATGCGCCGGGTTGTAGTGGAAGTGCAGGAACTGATAGCCCACGTTCGACACCCAGTCGAGGTGACTCATGATGCCGTAGGGGAAACCGTGCCCCCAAGCCCCCAGGGCAAGCGGCCGGAACACCACCAGCGTCACATAGGCGAAGATGGCGAACCCGAAGGCGATCGGCACGTGATACCCCATGCCGAGCTTGTTGCAGATTTCAACTTCCCTGAGCGCCCAGGAAACGAAGGCTCCAATGGCGCAGAGGGTGATGATCTGCCACAGACCGCCGTCGGCGAGCGGAGCCAGCCAAAGGCCGTAGCTCAAATCGGGCGGGGCAATGTTGATCTGCCAAAGATTCCAAGTGGGCCCAAGGGCCGCACCCCAAACAATCAGGGCGGTACCGAGAACGGCGAAGAAGACCGAGGTGACCCCGAAGAAGCCGACATAGAACGGCCCCACCCAGAAGTCGAACAGATCCCCTCCGATCAGCGTTCCGCCGCGAACACGATATTTTCTTTCGAAACTTAACAAGGCCATAGCTGAAGCCCTCCGGTCGGGAGTTTAGATGACGGCGGCCGCCCCCCCGGGCTAGCGGCAGCGGGCGGGTCAGTTAGGAGGACTGAAGCCCCGCCCGCTGCCGTCGGCACGCAACCCTACTAACCAGCAAGCTCCACGGAGGAGACCACCGTCGTCGCAGCCTGGGGCGCGGATTTGTAGCCCAGCCAGTTGAAACGCTCGGTGGACAGCAGCATGAAATGGATCAGCAACGCCAAGACCCCCAAGAAGGCCCCCATGGCGATCATGATCCGACGGGCGTCAAAAAGCAGCCACATACGATACATATCTTGTTACTCCTATCCGAAGAACTTCAGAGCGGTCTCGACGGCCGAGTAGCCTTCGAGCTTCGGCAGCCAAGGCCGCCAGGCCCAAGCCAGAACGTGCGCGAAAGCAGCAATACCTACGAAGCCGTAGAAGCTGGAGGTGAAGAACTTGTGGAATTCCTTCGCTTCGTCTTCGGTCATGCCCGAAGTGTTGGTGGTCTGTGCCATTGGTAGTACCTCCTAATACTTGCCGTTATATCGACCTGTTGCACTCATGTGCATGGCCGAGCTCGCCGCGGCATGAATGCCGCGCCCCCCCAGCCCACTCCACAGGTAAAGAGTGGACCTTGGGTATCCGGAACATCCGATCGCCCTTGGCGACCGGCGCACCCGGAACTCCTGCGCCCCGGACCGGGGACCGCCGCGCGCTCATCGCGGCGCACTCCCCAGATCCGGTTGCGAATTCAAAAGCCGGATCACCCGCGACATGGTGACCCGCGATTCCCCGGCCGCCCGGGCATCCAGCTCGGCGGCGTCGCGCAGCCGCTTGGCGGCCGAGATGCGGACCAATACCGGCTGCGCCTCCACCGACCGTTCGAGCGCCACCCGCGCATCGTCGTCCCACGGCAGCTCGCGATGCAGGCGCGACGGGGTGGCGTCGACCGCGTCCAGGTCGCGGCCCAACGGCAGGATGTGAAACAGGGCGTCGAACAGGGCGTTGCAGACCTCCTGCACCAGATAGGTCGCGCCCGCGTAGCCCATGAACGGCGTACCGGCGTGGCGGCGCACGATGGCGCCCGGGAACGACGCCGGGATGTACACCGCGCGACCGCCGGACTCGGCCAGATACATGCGCTCGTTATAACTGCCGAACAGGACCAGCGGCGGCCGGTCCTGAATCGCCTTGCGGACCGCCTGATTGTCGGGCTTGGCGCCGGCCGTCCGGGCGAAGGCGAAATGGCACGGCAGGCCCATCTCGTCCTCCAGGAAACGACGGATGCCGCGCGCATAGGTTTCGGTGGCCACGATGCCGAAGCTGGCGGTGCCGAAAAAGTCCTGGGTCACCGACCGCCAGAGGTCCCAGATCGGCTTGATCGTGGTGTGCTTCTCGCGCGCGATGAAGGGCTCCGGATCGAGACCCAGAAGCTCGCCCAGGGCGCGCAGGAACCTGGTCGTCGAGTGCAGGCCGATCGGCGCCTGAAGCCAGGGCTTGTCCAGCGCCTCGCAGAGCGACCGCCCGTACTCGCGGTACAGGCAGATGCTGGCATCGGCGGCGGCCAGGCGCGGCACCTCGTCCAGTTGGACGCCGAGCGGGAAAACCATGTTGATATCGGCCCCGATACCGGCGACCAGGCGCTTGATTTCGGCCAGGTCGGACCACATATTGAAACTGCCGTAGGCCGGTCCGATGATGTTGACGCGCGGACGGGCATCGGCGTCCCGCCGCTTGGCCTTGCGGGGACGGCCGTATTGGGTCCACAGCCAAGTGAGCGCGCGATCGGCGCTCTGCCACTGATCCTCGTCAATGGTGCGCGGCAGGAACCGGTGAATGTTGGTGCCCTCGGGAACCACGCCGCCACCGATCATCTCGGCGATCGAGCCGGTCACCACCACCGCCGGCCGGTCCGGGTCCAGGCTGCGGTGAGCCCGCGCCATGGCTTCCTCGGTGCCGGTCTGGCCCAACTCCTCTTCGCCCAGCCCGGTCACCACCACCGGCAGTTCGTGCGGCGGCAGGGCGTCGGTGTAGTGCAGCACCGCCGTCACCGGCAGGTTCTCGCAGCCGACGGGGCCATCGATGATGACCTGCAGGCCCTTGACGGCGGAGAACATGTAAACGGCGCCCCAATAGCCGCCGGCGCGGTCGAGATCGATCACGAACATGAGTCGACCCCCTCCGGCGCCTCGTGCCACACGCCCGCCGCGTCGCCCTCGCCGACCCCGGCAAAGAAGGCCTTCATGGTCTCGAAACGGTCCTTGTTGGCCATCGCCGCGTTCAGCACCTGGGCCAGCGATCCGGCGCCGGCCGGCCCCATCAACGGACGGGCCGAGATCAGGTTGGTGAAATAGAGCGCCGGAATGGCCATCTGCTTGGCCTTCTGGACCACCGGCGTGGTACCGATGGCAACATCCGGCCGGATATCCTCGACCGCCCGGATGTCGTCCTCCAGGGTCGCCCGGTAGGTCACCGCGACCCCCTTCGTCTCCAGCCACGCGCGATCCGGGTCCGACCACGGGGTACGCGGCGCGGCGGTGCCCACGTAGGGAACCTCGGCGCCGCTCTCGATCAACAGGCGGGCGACCAGCAGTTCCGAGCCTTCGTAACCGGACACCGTGATGCATCCGTCGATCGGCTTGCCGGCCAGCGCCGCGCCGATGGCCGGCAGGATGCGGTTCTGGGCCTCGGCCACCTTGTCGGCCGCGATGCCGCAGGCATCGCCGATCGCCCCCAGCCACGCGGCGGTACCGTCGCGGCCGACCGGCGCCGAACCGACCACGGGACGCCCGGCCGCCTCGAACTCGCGCGCGCCGTTGACGTAGAACGGGTGAATCGCCGCCGCCGCCGCACAGTCCAGCGACGCATAGAGTTCGCGCCATTCGCGGGTCGGCACCACCGGCCCGGCGGCCAGACCCATCGGTTCCAGCATGGCGCCGATACCGACCGGATCGGCCGGGAACATCTCGCCCATGAGGGTGACCGTCGGCCGCTCGCTGGGGCCGCCGCGCGGCGCCTGCACCGGCCCGAGCATGGCCTCGGTGCGCGCGTAGCGCAGCATCGCGCCGGACAGCACGTCCTTGGCCTCGGCATGGGTGCCGACGCCGAACCCGGGGACATCGATTCCGATCACCCGGACCCCGTTGATCTCCTTCGGCAGAAGCCGCAACGGCACCCCGGAGGCCGTTGGCACGCACAGACTGATCACCACCACCGCGTCGTACCGCGCCGGGTCGGCGAGGTCGTGCACCGCGTCGCGGATATCCTCGAACAGCCGTCCGGTGACCAGGGTCTCGGAATCGAACGGCACGTAGCCGACCGGGCGCCGCGCCCCGTAGAAATGCGACGTGAAGGTGAGCCCGTAGACGCAACAGGCCGACCCGCAGAGCACCGAGGCGGTGCGCCACATGCGCAGGCCGACGCGCAACGCCCCGAACGCCGGACACATGCTCTGCGGCTGGTCGTGCGGCCCCGGCTTCGCGTCCGACCGCGCGGCCCCGGACACCGCCGCGCCGTCCGGGGCGCCGATCCGGCATCCCGTGGCGCCGGCGCGTTCCCGGCTCGTGTCGTGGTCGAACGGATTCATCGGCTATCCAGGTCCCCTTTGCGCTACCCTAGCTTCAGACGGCGTCGTACACGACTTCCAGGGAGTCCCGCCGCGGCAACGCGCCGCCGTGCATATCCTCCAGGGTCGCCGGTTCAAGCACCACGTCGCGTCCCGTCTCCTCGCTCGCGAACAGGCCGAGCAGGTCGTCGTGGCTCAACGGCGAGGGATGCACCGGAGGCGCCTCGGCCACGTTGGTCGCCAATCCCTCGAACATCGGACCCCAGGTGCCGCCCGGGATGCCGACGATCTTGTAGGCCGCGCTCTTGCGGCGGATATCCTCGTCGGCCGGAATCGCCGCCAGAACCGGTATGCCGGCCTTTTCGGCGAACGCCTGGGCCTCGCCCGTGCCGTCGTCCTTGTTGACCACCATGCCGGCCACGCCCACGTTGCCGCCCAGCTTGCGGAAGTAGGTCACCGCCGAGCAGACGTTGTTGGCGACATACAGCGACTGCAGATCGTTGGAGCCGACGACGATCACCTTCTGGCACATGTCGCGGGCAATCGGCAGGCCGAACCCGCCGCACACCACGTCGCCCAGGAAATCAAGCAGCACGTAGTCGAAGCCCCACTCGTGAAAGCCCAGTTTCTCCAGCAGCTCGAAACCGTGGATGATGCCGCGCCCGCCGCAGCCGCGCCCCACTTCCGGACCGCCCAGCTCCATGGCGAACACGCCGTCGCGCTTGAAGCAGACGTCGCCGATGGCGACCTCCTCGCCGGCCATCTTCCTGGCCGCCGCCGTCTCGATGATGGTCGGGGTGGCGCGGCCGGCGAACAGCAGCGACGTGGTGTCCGATTTCGGATCGCAGCCGATCAGCAGCACCCGCTTGCCCTGCTGGGCCATCATGTAGGACAGGTTGGCGAGCGTGAAGCTCTTGCCGATCCCCCCCTTGCCATAGATGGCGATGATTTGCGTCTCCTTGGCTGACTCCTCGGCGGCGCGCGGGGTCGCGCTCATTAACAAGACCTCCAGTCAAGAACCATTTTCAGGCACGATGGATCGCCGAACGCGGCCCGATAGGCCTCGGGCGCCTCGGGCGCCGCCGCGCGGTGGGTGATCAGTCCATCGAGTTTCAGCTTCCCCTCGGCGATCAGGCCGCGAACCGTCATCAGATCCCGAGGCTTGAATTCCGCGGCGACCCGAATCCGCGCCTCGCGGATGAAGGCGTGGGGAAACTCGAACGACAGCGGCGTGTCGTAGAAGCCGGCGAGCACGATCTCGCCGCCCGGGGCCAGCCGATCGATCAGGGTATCGAGCAACCCGGAATCGCCGCTCACGTCGCAAATGCAACGGTAGTCGCGGCGCGTGTCCTCGCCCGGATCGACCACCGAATAGCCGACCGCCCCGTCGGCGCGCGTCGGATCGCGCTCCCACACCGTGGGCTCGGCGCCGGCGATGACCGCCAAGCGCGCCAGCAGGCGTCCCAGAACGCCATGACCGACGATAAGATCGGGCTGCGGGGCGCCATCCGCCGTGACATGGCAGGCCGTCGCGGCAAGGGCCATCAGGACGCCGTCCTCGCCCACGCCATCGGGCAGCGCCACCACCCGCCGGCCCGGCACCACGACGCGCGACGCGGCGCCGCCGAACAGGCCGCGCACCTCGCCGTAGCAGGCCGCGCCGGGCACGAACACGCGATCACCGATCGCGAACCCCTCGGCGCCGCCGGTCTCGCGCACGAGCCCCACCGATTCGTATCCTGGAACGAGGGGATAGCCCATGCCGGGGAACGGCGGCATGCGCCCCGTCCACAGCAGCCGCTCGGTGCCGGTGCTGATTCCGCTCCACTCGATGTCGACCACCATGTCCCCTTCGCCCGGAGGCGTCAGATCGAGTCGGTCAACGGTCAAGTGTTCGGGCCGTTCTATGATGACAGCCAGCGCGTCCATCCCCGCCCTGCTAATCCCACACGCATGAATGACAGATCGATAATGCCAGTGTCAGAGTAAACTGACTACACGACATGTCAAGGTGGATTTACATTTGAATGCGTCCAATCTACGTTGGCGTTGCAACCAATATTTGCGTTAAAAGTGGCCGTCGCGTGCGCGCCGGCCGCACGCGGGCAAAGCCGGAAGACGTCAAAAATCTCATCAATTCACTTCTTGAGCGCGGCCGCCCACTGCCCATCGCCATGAGATAAAATCCGAAATAAGCCCCCCCCATGGGCTCGGCGCCCCGCGTGTCGGCCATCGGCTCGGCGACCAGCAAAACGCCGTCGTCGGGCAGCGTCCGGCGGATCGTTTTCAGCAGCCGCTCGACCATGGCGTCGTCATGGTCGTGCAGTACCCGGACCAGGGATATGATGTCGGCCCCCTCGGGCAACGGGGTGACGTCGAAATCGCCGCTTTCGACGGTTGCCCGGCCGCCGAGTCCCGCCGCGTCCAGCCTCTCGCGGGCCCGCTCGGCAACCGCCGGAAGATCAAACAGAATGCCCGACAGTTTCTTGTTCCGGGTCAGCGCGCGGGCCAGGAACACGCCGTCGCCGCCGCCCACGTCGAGCAGGCGGCCATGCCGCGCGACCGGGTAGGCGTCCAGGATGTCGTCGGCGATCAGGGTCTGCGAGGCCGCCATGAGGGCCGAGTAGTCGGCCACCCCGGCGGCATCCACGGTGGCCGGAAACTCGGTCCGCGCATAGGCCCAGAAACGTGACAGCCGGGTGCCGTCGGGCGGCGGGCCGCGCAGCAGCGCCACCGGATCGGCCAGATCCTCGTAGAGCAGGTGATGGTGCGCGATCATCGCGATGGCGCCCGGGTTGCCGAGGATCGCCGCCCCGAGGACGCCCAGGCCGTAGGTTCCGCCGCGCCGCCGCTCGACCAGCCGTAGGGCCACCGCCGCCTCCAGCAGCCGCGACGTGCCGTCGACCGGCAGCCCGAGAACCGGCGCCAGGGCCTCGGCGTCGCGCGGCTGCTCAAGCAGCCGCTCGAACACCCGCAGGCGGACGCAGGCCAGAAGCACTTGCGAATAGACGAACCCCGCACTGAGGTCGAACAGTTCGCGCGCCCTGCGGCTGGCGATTGGACGGGTCGGCGGAAACCGCACCGCGGCGCGTTGGAATCGCGGGCTCGACAGCCATCGGTCGCGCCAACGCTTGAAGTGGTCGTAAGGGGTCATGCGACGCGCAACGTCTTTCGGAGTCGGCCGGTCACGCGGCGTTCTTGGCCAGATCCTTCGGCAGGAAGCGTTGCGCTTCCTTGAGAATCAGGTCGCGCAACATCTCGCGGCCCTTGCAGTCCCTGGGAATCGACGACACCCCGTCGGCCAACAGCCCCTCCAGCCGTTTCACCGCGCCCTTGAGACCCAGTTCGGCCACCGCGCTGGGCCGGCCGAGCGCGGCGTCCTGCCCCCCCGGCTTGCCCATCTCGTCGGGGTCCACCACGACGTCCCGCAGATCGTCGGCCACCTGATAGGCCTCGCCGATCGACTCGCCCAGCCGCCGCCAAGCCTCCGGGTCGCCGCCGGCGGCCACCGCGCCGGCCATCGTCGCGGCGGAGAACAGGGCCCCCGTCTTGGCGCGCTGGTAGGCGGCGAGATCGACCTCGGGCTCGCTCTCCCAGGCCTGCCCGGCGATGATTCCGCGCGGCGTCCCCACCGCCTCGCCGATCAGGTCGAGCAGCCGCACCATGCGGTCCGGCACCGCCGCCGCGCCGGCGACCACGGTCTGAAACGCCAGCACGATCAGGCCGTCGCCGGTCAGGACCGCCAGCGGCTCGCCGTACTTCGCGTGCACCGAGGTCTGGCCGCGCCGGGTTTCGGCATCGTCGAAGCAGGGCAAGTCGTCATGGACCAGGGACGCGCAGTGCATCATCTCGATCGCCACCGCCACGGCATCGGACGCCGCCGGCGCGTCGTCGCCGCAGGCCGCCGCCACCGCGAGGCTCAGGCGCGGCCGGAAGCGACCGCCGCCCGGGAAAAGGGCATGCCGCATCGCCTCCGCGAGCAGCGGCGGCGCGCCCGGGACCTTGGTCCGCGCCATCGCCCTTTCCATAGCTTCGTCAATGCGTTGCCGGACGTCCATGAAGCGCTCCCCTGCACGGCTTGTGTCAAGCCAGCCCGTCATATTGGAATGTCAATCAGACTGTACATTTGTTACCGTCAAGTCAATGATCATTGCAAAGGGATTCGTTGCCCGATGTCGCGCCATGTGGCCATTATCGGCGCCGGGATGGGGGGTCTCGCGGCCGCCGTCGATCTGGCGTCGCGGGGCGTTCGCGTCACCGTTCTCGAACGCACCACGGTCCCCGGCGGCAAGCTTCGGCGCCTTCCCGTCAACGGCACCCGGATCGACGCCGGGCCGACCGTCTTCACCATGCGCTGGGTGTTCGACGAGCTGTTCGACGCCGCCGGCGCCTCGCTGGAGGATCACCTGAGCTTGCGCCCGGCCGAGGTGCTGGCCCGTCATGCCTGGACCGATGGCGGCCGGCTCGACCTGTTCGCCGACCGCAAGCGGTCCGAGGATGCCATCGGCGACTTCGCCGGCGCCGCCGAGGCCCGCCGGTTCCAGGATTTCTGCCGACGCTCCGCCCAGGTCTGGGACGCCCTGGAAAACACCTTCGTGCGCAACACCCAGACCAACCCGGCCGGGCTGGTCCGGCGGGCCGGACTGCGCGGATTCAAGGGAATCGTCGAGATTTCGCCCTACGCCACCCTGTGGAACACCCTGGACAAGCAATTCCGCGACCCGCGACTGCGCCAATTGTTCGGTCGTTACGCCACCTACTGCGGATCGTCGCCTTTCCTGTCGCCGGCCACCCTGATGCTGATCACCCACGTGGAGCAGCGGGGCGTGTGGCTGGTCGACGAAGGGATGCACCGCATCCCGGAAGCCCTGGCGGATCTGGCCGGCGCCAAGGGCGCCCGCCTGCGCTATTCGGCCGACGTGTCCGAGATCGTGGTCGACCGGCGGCGCGCGCGCGGACTCAGGCTGGCCGACGGCGAGATGGTGGAAGCCGACGCGATCGTGTTCAACGCCGACACGGCGTCCCTGGCGGCCGGCCACTTCGGATCCGCCGCGGCGCGGGCGGTCGACCCGTTGCCGCCCTCGGATCGCTCCCTTTCGGCCATCACCTGGGCGATCCACGGAGAGGCGTCGGGATTCCCGCTGTCGCGCCACACGGTGTTCTTCAGTTCCGATTATCCGGCCGAGTTCCATGAAATTTTCAAAAAGGGATTTCTGCCGCGCGAACCGACGACCTATATATGTGCCCAGGATCGCGGCGCCGACGCCGGAGACTCCTCCGCGCCGGGTCCGGAACGGCTGTTATGCCTCATCAACGCGCCCCCGCGCGGCGACACCAAGAGCTTCGACGGAGTGGAGATCGAACAATGCGAGGAGAGGACGTTCGAGCTTCTGGCGCGCTGCGGCCTGACGATCAACCCGATGACGGCGCCGATCACGCGCACCACGCCGCGCGACTTCGACCGGATGTTCCCGGCGACCGGGGGCGCCCTGTACGGCCGGGCATCGCACGGATGGAAGGCGACCTTCCAGCGACCGGGCGCGCGGTCCCGGATTCCAGGGCTTTACATGGCGGGCGGCAGCACCCATCCGGGACCGGGCGTGCCGATGGCCACGCTGTCCGGCCGGACGGCGGCGGCGACCCTGCTCAAGGACCTCGCTTCACGCAGAAGATAACGCCGGGCGGCTATCTGTGGTGGTACGTGGACGGACTGTCCGACGACGGCCGCTTCGGCCTGACCATGATCGCCTTCATCGGCAGCGTGTTCTCCCCATATTATAAGTGGGCCGGTTACCGAGATCCGGAAAACCACGTGGCCATCAATATCGCCCTGTATGGGGAGCGCGGAGGTCGCTGGGCGATGACCGAACGGCGGCGCCCCGACCTGTCGCGCGGGGCCAGCCATTTCGCCGTCGGGCCGAGCCGGCTCGATTGGGACGGCAACGCGCTCCACGTGGAGATCGACGAGACCTCCGCCCCGCTTCCGAAGCCGATCCGTGGTCGCTTCCGGCTTATCCCGGAGGTCATCAACCGCCGCGCCTTCGACCTGGATTCGGCGGGCCGCCATCGCTGGTGGCCGATCGCCCCGCTGTCGCGCATCGAGGTCGATCTGGACAGGCCCGATCTGTCGTGGCGCGGCAGCGGCTATCTCGATTCCAACGGCGGCGGCGAACCGTTGCAGAACGCCTTCGCGCGCTGGGACTGGTCGCGGGCCGACCTGGGCAACGGCGAGGCCGCCGCGCTCTACGACGTGACGGCGCGCCATGGCGACGATCGCCTGCTGGCCCTGCGGTTCGACCGCGCCGGCGAGACGCGGGAGACGGAGGTGCCGCCGCCGGCAACCTTGCCCTCCACCCTCTGGAGGGTGACGCGCGGCACCCGGGCCGACGCCGGAAGCCGGCCGCGCGTGATCAAAACCCTGGAGGACGCGCCGTTCTACGCCCGATCGCTGCTGGAGACCCGGTTGTTCGGCGCCACCGTGCCGGCGATCCACGAATCGCTGTCCCTGGATCGCCTCAAAACCCGCTGGGTCTGGCCGATGCTGCCATTCCGGATGCCGCGCCGGTTCATTTAGGCGGCGGCGCCCCCGGCGGCATCAGATCGGCGGCCTAGCGGCCGGCTTGCGGGCGGCGGGCTTCTTCTTCGCCGCCTTGGCCGGTTTGGGTTTCCTCGCGCCCGCCTTGGCGGCAGGTTCGCTCGCGACCTTGGATGATGTCACCGTCTTGGATGCCGTGGCCGTCGCGGTTTTAATCCCGGTCTTGGTGACCGGCTCGGCCCGTTTCGGCGACGCGGCGGCCACCGGCGCGCCGGAATCCGGACTCGGCTTCGGGGTCGCGCCGGACGCTTCGGCGGTTGGCGACGGCGGCGGCGCGGTCTCCTGGTCCGTCGCGTTCCGCTCGGCAACGGCCTCGTCCGGTTGCCCGTCCTGGGACTTGTCGGGCGCGCTCTCCGGAGTTCCGTTCGGCGTCCCGCCGTCCGATGAGTCACGCCGCGAAAGCCTGGGATAATAGTTCGCGAAGAAATAGATCGTCGCGACCAGGGCCGCGATCTCGAGGATCACGAAATGCCGTCCGTCCATGGGGTTGCTTAATCCTTGACTATCGCCAGGGCCTGGTGCTGGCGTCGCTGTTCCAGGTCGAGCATCAGATCGACCACCCAGACCACCCGCTGACCATAGCGCCACCAGGGCAGATCGGGAACCGGCAGCGGGCCGCCGGGAATCTCGACGCGCCGGCGCGCGCCCATCGGATCGACCAGGTGCGCCGGCAGGGTGGCGCGCACCACCGCCTCGACCAGATAGCGGGTTTCCGGTAGCGGCTGCGATGCCTCGACACCCTTTTTCCGCATCGCGGCGCGCAGGGCCTTCATGGCCAATTGCATCTTGCGGCGGGCCGGCACGCAGGCGCGGCGGGACACCGAGTCGCAGCCCGCCCTTTCCACTTCGCGGCCGATTTCGGCGTAGATGATTCCGGCCGCGTGGATCGCCGGACGGCAGGGCGCCGGCAGGCCCTCGATTCCGGTCGCGGCGCGCGCGTAAAGGTCGTCGGCGCAATGCAGAAGGCGCTGGGTCACGGCGCCGATCTCGGGACAGAACCTTGGATCGGCCAGCCAGACGTCCGGGTCCAGGCCGACATCGCGCATCCAGCGGCGCGGCAGATACAGGCGACCGTTGCGGGCGTCCTCGCCGACGTCGCGGGCGATGTTGGTGAGTTGCATCGCCACGCCCAGGTCGCAGGCGCGGGCCAGGACGCGCGGCTGCCGCACGTCCATGATCAGGCACATCATGGTGCCGACCGCGCTGGCCACCCGCGCCGCGTAGGCGCGCAGTTCCGAGATGTCCTCGTACTGACGGCCCTCGGCGTCCCAGGCGAACCCGTCGATCAGGGCCTCCGGCAACTCGCGCGGGATATGATGCCGGTCGATGACCCCGGCGAACGCCCGGTCGGACGGGAACGGCATCGGGTTGCCGGCATAGATGGCGTCCAGTCGTTCGCGCAATTCGGCCACCGCCGCCCATTGCTCGGTCCCGGCCTCGTCCACCGCGTCGTCGGACACCCGGCAGAAGGCATAGAGCGCGTAGCTGGCGTCACGCAGCCTCGGCGGCAGCAGCAGCGACGCCGCGTGAAACGATTTCGATCCGTTGCGGATCATGCGGCGGCAGATCGCGTCATCGCCGTGTTCCGACGGCGCGGACCTAGACCAGAGCTGAGGCATCGGGGACCACCTTGTCGAGAATACTGGCGGAGGACAGAACGCCCGGCAGCCCGGCCCCGGGATGGGTCCCGGCGCCGACCAGGTACAACCGGTCGATTTCCTCGCTTTTATTATGGGGACGGAACCACGCGCTTTGAACGAACAGGGGCTCGAACCCGAACGCGGCCCCATGCACCGACAGAAGGTGGTCGCGGAAATCGACCGGCGTCACCATCCTGGAGACGACCACCCGCTCCGACAGTCCGGGCAGAACGGTCTGTTCGAGATGGCGCTCGATTTTCCGGCGATAGGGCTCGGCCAGGGCCTGCCAGTCCTGGCCGCCGCCGAGATGGGGCACCGGGGACAGCACGTAGAAACTGTCGCATCCGTCCGGCGCCATCGACGGATCGGTCGCCGTCGGCCGATAGAGATAAAGGCTGAAATCCTCGGCCAGCACCTTCCCGCGGAAGATATCCTTCAGCAGGCCCTCGTAGCGCGGTCCCAGCAGGATGGTGTGATGGCCGACCTCGGGATAGGTCCCCCTGGTGCCGAAATGCCAGATGAACAGGCTCATGGAATAGCGCGCCCGATTCAGCTTGGCATCGGTCCAGCGATGGCGCGGCGCCGCCTTCAGCAGGGTGCCGTAGGTATAGGCGGCATCGGCGTTGGACACCACCACGTCGGCCTCGACGGTCTCGCCGTCGGCCAGCCGGACCCCGGTCGCGCGGCCCTTGTCGACCGTGATCTCGGCCACCTCGGCGTTATAGCGAATCCGGTTGCCCTGACCCTCGATCAGGCCGACCAAACCCTTCACCAGGCTATGGGTGCCGCCCATCGCGAAGTGCACCCCCCACTCGCGCTCAAGGTAGGCGATCAGCGAGTAGACGCAGGTGACGTTGAGCGGATTGCCGCCGATGAACAATGGGTGGAAGCCCAGGCCGACCTGAAGCCTGGGATCCCGCACGTGCTGACGCACGTGCCGCGAGACGCTCCGCCAGGCCCCCAGGCGGATCATGCTGGGCAATACCTTCAGCATGTCGGTCAGGTGGGAGAACGGGGTTTCCGCCAGCTTCACGAAGCCGATCTTGAAGATGTCCTCGCTCTCCTTGAGAAACCGCTCGTAGCCCGCCACGTCGTCCGGCGACAGGCGCGCGATCTCGGCCCGCATGCGGTCCGGATCGCCGTTGACCTGGAACGTCTCGCCGTCGTGATAGCGCACCGTGTAGAACGGATCGAGCGCCCGCAGATCCACGTCTTCGGACATTTCGCGGCCGCACAGGGCCCACAGTTCCTCGAACACATAGGGCGCCGTGACGATGGTCGGCCCGGCGTCGAAGACAAACCCGTCCTGCTCGAACACGCCGGCCCGGCCGCCCGGCCCCGACAGCCGTTCGAGCACGGTGACCCGATAGCCGCGCGCGCCGAGGCGGATCGCCGCCGCCAATCCCGCGAACCCGCTGCCGATCACGACCGCGTGCGGCGCCGATGACTGCGCCGCCTTGAACGACGCATTGGGCGCGGGATCAATCCTCATGATTCACCCGTGTAACTCCGAATTGACATTTACCCCTCGCGGCAGTGTAACAGCACTCTGACAGCGGGGGCAATCCCGTAGCGCCCGCCCAAACCGTAATATCTTCCGTGCCTTGCGCTCCGTTGCAACCTAGCCGTCGCGCGGCGTCGGCGGGACGCATTCCCGCGCGACGGACCGGCGCGTCCGTTCGAGGTTTTCCGCACCGGCCGGTTCGGATATCATCCGGGCCGAGTTTTTCGCCGCCGATGAAACACGGCCTCGTTGTTTCAGGGAAACCACGCGTCCAGACGATCGCCGAAACGGAGTCGTTCACTTGGCCATTCTCGGAACCGTCCCGGCCGTCGCGTCGCGCTGCCTATTCATCATCTGGCTTTTTATCGGCATACCGGGCGCCTTGGCCGCGCCGCCGTTCGCGCCGGCGATTCTGTTCGACACCGACGTCCTGATGGACGCCGGCTTCGCCGAATCGGCCAGGCGGGGCGCCACCACGTTCACCGAGATCAGCGGCGTCGAGGTCACCGTGTTCACCCCCTCGGCCGTCGCCCGGCGCGCCGGTCGCGCGGACCATCGAACCATCGTGCGCATGGCCCTGGACGGGGGCCACTCGCCCGTCGTCGGCATCGGCTACGGATTCACCGAAACCTTCGCCGAGCAAGCGCCGGCGAACCCCGAAACCCGGTTCATTCTGGTGGACTCCGTTGTCTCCGGCTCCAACGTCCAATCCATCGTGTTCCGCGAGGAACAGGGATCGTTCCTGGTCGGCGCCCTGGGCGCCCTGGCCACCAAGACCGGCACCATCGGTTTCGTGGGCGGACAGGACAACACCCTCATCCGCGGGTTCGCCTGCGGCTACTACCAGGGCGCCCACCACGCCAATCCCGGCGTCCGGATCATCTCGGCGATGATCGGCCACGATGTTTGGGCCTACGAGAAACCGCGCGAGGGCAAGACCCTGGCGCGCCGGATGATCGGGGCCGGCGCCGACGTCATCTACCACGCGGCCGGCCTGTCGGGAAACGGCGTCATCGAGGCCGCCGCCGAGGCCGGAGTCCTCGCCATCGGCGTCGACAGCAATCAGAACGCGATGGCGCCCGGCCATGTCCTGACCTCGATGCTGAAGCGCCTGGACGTGGCCGTCTATCTGGCCCTGCAAGACGTTTCCGAGGGCCGCTGGCGCCCGGACATTCTCCGCCTCGGGCTGGCCGAGGGCGCCATCGGCTGGTCGCTCGATCAACACAACATCGGCCTGGTGAGCCAGGGCATGCAGGATCATCTGGAGAACCGGGCGTTCGAGATCATGACCGACCGAATCCGCGTCGCCGTTTACAACGAGACCGAGGGATGCCCGCTGTTCGGATCCGTCAACGTCGAGGACTGGGGAGTCGTGAATGAGTGAGGCCGGCACCTTCCCCGAATCGCGGGGTCGCGGCGTCGCCTCCTATCTGCGCCTGGGGCTGCTTGGCTTGAGCGTCGTGGCGATCCTGACCCTTTTTCTGGCCCTGTTCTCGTTCTGGCGCCTGACCGGAAACCTCAGCGAGATCAGCCAGGAGACACTGCCGGTCCTGGAACTCGCGCGCGAGCTGACGCATCAGACGAAATCCATCGAGTCCAACGCCCGGCGTCTCGCCAACCTGCGCCAGCCGTTTCAGTTGCAGTCCCTGAGTTCCGACATCGCCGACGGCCTCGACCGGCTGTCCGAGACCATCGCCAAGCTGGACACCACGGCCATCGCCGGCGAGCGATTGCGGCGGATGAACGAACTCATCGGCGAAATCCGCGCGGCGGTCGAGCGTCTGGATGTCCTCGCCCGGCTCGCCATGCGCGGCGAGGCGCGCTATCGCGGCTACGGCGATGCCCTGGCACGGCTTGCCGAAACCGCGACCCACCTGGACGCGGTCCTCGACGAACATCCGAATTTGTCGCCCGACCAGCGCCGGGCCGTCATCGAAAAGCTCTACGGTGCTCTCGAACACGCGTTCGTGTCCCTGTCCACCACCGCCCCGAGGGACGTCGTGCCGTCCAAGGTCGCCTTTCTGCTCGCCGCCTCCGAGTTCGAGATTCTGCTGCGCGACCTGGAACTACCCAGGACCTCGCCGGTATGGGAGATTCCGGCGCTCCTGGGCGGTGTCACCGGAATGTTCGACGATCGTCTCGACCTGATGCGCGCCGAGTTGCGGGTCCAGGGGGCGGTCAGCCGGCTGGTGATCATCGAGAACCTCATCCACCTGTCCCTGGACGTGAGCCGGAAACTGACCGAGCAGGCGGAAACCCAGGCGGTCGCCATGGAGCAGCAGGCACTGCACCTGACCCGGGTGATCGGCGTCGCGGTGGTGGTGCTGCTGGTTCTGGCCATCGCGTTCAACCTGTTCATCAACCGGCGCATGGTTCGGCGCATGAAACGGTTGCAACGGACCATGCTGGCCCGCGTGGACGGCAGCGAAACCGCCATCGACACGACCGGATCCGACGAAATCACCGACATGGCGCGCAGCTTCGCGTATTTCGTGGACGAGGTGAAATCCCGCGAG
>JANQIL010000158.1 GCA_028282245.1 Magnetospira sp. | reverse complement strand
GCCACAACTCCACTAAACGTCTTCATGGCCCCGCCCTTCTTGACTGATTTCATTTAAGGGGTTCAAACATAAACCGCCGCGATCATCGCGTACATGGTCAAGCGTCTCGGCGGACTCATCATGCAACCATAATGCCAAAACCGTAATCCCGTGGAATTTCAGTTATTTGAAGTGTGTAATCCACGATCGGGTGGCGGCCCGGGCGAGCCTCCTGTAAAGGAACGCTACAGTTACCGCCGATTTCCCGGGTCCGGCCCCGCCCCGCCTTCGGGGCGCCGGTCGCAAGGTCTCGATTTTTCATGGCTTTTCGGGCGCGCGCATCTTGTTAGAAATCCTGACACCACGGGATTTCCGGACGCTCAGGGCTCCTCGATCTCCTTAAGGTAGTCCTCGGCCCGACGCCCGAGCGACGTGCCCGCGCCGTCGTCCGCGACGCGCCGTAACTCCCGGCGCGCCTCGGGGTATCGCCCGAGCTTCGCCAGCGCGACGGCCATGTGGTAACGGATGTCGAGCTTGTCGCCGGCCCGGGCCCGCGCATCGCGCAGCAGGGCCAGCCCCCGCTCGTGCGCGCCCTGGCGGACCAGGATCCAGCCCAGGGTATCGAGGACCGACGGATTGGTCGGCGCCAGTGCATGGGCCCGCTCCGCCGTCGCCAGGGCCTGCGGGTTCTCGGTTTCGGAGTAAAGCCAGGCCAGATTGTTCAGGAGTTCCGGGTCATCGGGCGTTTCGTCGAGCATCATCCGCGTGTCGCGGATGGCGGCATCCAGCCGGCCGGCCTTGATATGGGCGCCGACCAGGGTCCGGCGGACCGTGCGATCCCGGGGGTTCTCGGCAAGCCACTCGCCGAGCCGGCCGACCACCGATTCACCTCGGCCAAGCCTGTCCGCGACCAGGTACAGGCGCACCAGGACCGCCGGGTTCCGGCGTTTCCGTAGCGCGGTTTCGTAGGCCTTGACCGCCCCCTCCAGATCGCCCGACCGCTGTTTCGATTCGCCGAGCATGGTCCATCCGAACACGCTCTCCGGATCGGCTTCGAGCATCCTCTCGATCCGCTCGCTTGCCCGGTCGGCGCGTCCGGTCCGCGTCTCCAGATTGATGAGGGCCCGCAGGACGGCGGTGTTTTGGGGGAAGTTGGCGACCGCGCTGCGCAATGTCCGCAAGGCGCCGTCATTGTCCTCCACCTCGATTTGGCGCCGCGACACGCGCAGCATGGCGCCAGGGGAATCCTTGGCGAAGTCGCGCATTCCGGTGAACGCGTTGGCGGCACGCTCGCGGTTGCCGGCCGCGCGCTCGGCGCGCCCCAGCGCCTCGAGCAGGCCGAGGGTGGCCGCGTGATTGGCCCGCGTGGCGCGCGCCAGCGCCAAGGCCTGATCGGTATCGCCGTGACGCAACAGCGCATCGATCAACCGCAGCTTCGTCGCGAGACGCTCGGCGTCGACGTCGCTCGCGCGGCGCAACCAGCCGATCTCGGAGTCCGGATCGTCGCGTTGGCGGGCGAGATCGGCCAATGCCAGCATCACCGCCAGATCCGCCGGATCGCGCCCGAGCAACTCGCGAAGACCGGCCTCGGCGGTGTCGAAGCGGTCCTCCGTGGCGTCGAGACGCGCCAGATTGAGGCGTGCCGCCCGATGGTCCGGGTTCAGTTCGAGGGTCCGTTCGAGGTGCGCGCGCGCCGCCGCGAGATCGTCGAGACCGATCCGGGCCGCCGCGATCATGTGGTGGATCTCCGGATCGTCGGGACTTTTGCCGAGCGCCGATTCGAGAACGCTTCCGGCGTCGGCGTATTCGCGAGCCCGCAGATGAATCTGCGCCAGCACCATCTCCGGCCTGATGTCGTCGGTTTCGACGCCGATGGTTTCGCGCAGCAGCGCAAGCCCGGTCTCGCGGTCGCCGCGGCCGATATGGCTCAGGCCCAGCCGTGCCCGCAGTCCCTGATTGTCGGGCGCCATTTCGACGGCGCGCCGCAGCAGTTCGGTGCCCTCGGTGTATTTCCTCTCGCGCAGCAGGGCGGTGGCCAGGGAACCGATCAATTCGATGTCGCGCGGCCGCAGGTCCATGATCGGTCGCAGAACGTCGATCGATTCGGCGTGGCGGCCGGCCGCGTTGAGTTGCCGACCGAGCGCCTTGCGGGCGTGCGGATTGTACGGATCGGTGCGCACCACCTCGCCAAGGTAGGTGCGCGCCACCTCGTTGTCGCCGATCGCGGCGAAGGTCAATCCGATCACCAGCAGGGTATCCGGATCGCGGTCGAAGGCATCGTCCTCGAAGGCGCGTATCGTGTTGACGGCCTCTTCGTAGGCCAGTTTCGCCGCCTCCGCGTCGCCCCGCGCGTCCAGCATGCGGGCCCACCAGTAGGCGAGATGCGGATCGATCGGATCGAGGTCGCGCACCACCGCGAGGTCGTCCTCGGCCCGCGCCGGGTCGTCCATCTCGATCGCCGTCGCCGCGCGATAGGTGCGCGCCGGAAGGTGGTTGGGCTGTTGCGCGATCGCGCGGCCGTAAAACATCATCGCCGCCCGCAGGTCGCCCCGCGCGCGCGCCATTTGGCCGCGCACGAACCAGCCCTCGGCATACCCGGGCGCCCGGTCCATGGCGTCCGTGAGCAGGTCGTCGGCTTCGTCCCAGCGTCCCCGCGCCATGCGGACGCGGGCCAAGCCGATCCTCGCCGGCGCGAAATCCGGGGCCTGTCCCACCGCGATCTCGAACGCCATTTCGGCTTCCTTCAGATCGCGCAAGGCCAGATAAACCCGACCGCGCAGGGTCTGCACGCCGGCTTCCACCCGGTCCGACCAAACGCCCGTCCGCAGGCGGTCCAGGGCGTCGTCGTATCGGCCGAGCAGCAACAGGGATTCGCCCAGGGGCTCGATGACCAGGGATGGATCGGCGCCCAGTTCCAGCGCCCGGCGCAGTTCCTTCTCGGCGGACTCGGGGTTGCCGAGAACGAGATAACTGCGTCCCAGCAGCAGACGCGCCGGCAGGTGATTGGGGTCGGCCTGCAAGGCGTTCTTCAGATGGATCACGGCAATGCGAATCTCGCCGGCCTGAAAGCTCTCGACGGCGTCCTCGTAGGTGGCGACGGAGTCGACCGTCGACGCGTCGACCGCCGGCCGGGCATCGGGCGGCAGGCCCAGAAACGCCGAAAACACGGCGGCAAGAAGCAGGGAACGGGGCGGTTGACCACGGGCGCGGGACATCGGGATCATCCTTGTTTCCGCAGGCATTGCTCGGCTCGCCGCATCCTATCGGTTCCCGAATGGCGCGGAAAGACGGAACTGCTCGGAATCCGGCCCCGTGGACCTTCCGGAATCGGACGGGCGCGGCGGATGCGCCCGAGGGCCATGCCCGTGGTCTCTCCGTGAAGGTCGCCACGGGCCGGCCATCGCCGCCCGGCTCCAGCCTCGCCTATATGCACCGTTTCTGGCATAGTGGCGCCTGATGGACAGGCCCACGACCGGTGAACAAATAGATGGATAAGCAAGAGTTTTTCGCCCGATCACGGTTTTTCGCCAAGACATCGCCGGACCTGTGCGCGGCCATCGCCGCCGCCGCCGAGGACCTGAACCTGCGCCCGGGCGAGACCCTGTTCCGCGAGGGCGATCCGGCCGATGCCCTCTATATGATCCTGTCCGGAACCGTGGTCCTGACCTCGATGCTGCTGACCGACGGTCAGGTCCTGGGTCGCATGGGGGAGGGGGAAACGTTCGGTGTCGTTCCGCTGCTCGGAGAAAGCCAGCGGGTCGCCACCGCCAGCGCCGAAAGCGACGTTGCCGCCATGAGGCTTTCCTCGGAAGCCCTGGAGGCCCTGGTGGCGACCCACGGCGACGCCATGATGCCGGTCCTCGAGGCGATGTCCGAAAGCATCATGCGCCGCCGCCTGGGGCTCGTTCTGAGGGACAGCGAAACGTTCCGCGCGCTTCCGGAGGACATCCTCGCCGATCTCGAAAAGCGGGTCTCGATCATTCACGTAACGAGCGGCACCACGGTCTGCGCGGCCGGCGATCGGAGCGACGCCCTGTGGATCGTCATCAGCGGGCGCCTGCGCATCTGGTCGCCGGACGGCGAGTCGGACACCACGTTCCTGAACGAGGCGGGGCCGGCGGCGAGCGTCGGCGAAATGGGCGTGATCACGGGCAATCCCAGGGCCGCGAACGTGATCGCGGTGCGCGACAGCGTGCTGGCGCGGCTCGCCGAGGCCGATCTTCGGGATCTGCTGCGCCGTCATCCGGAGGCGATCAACCGCCTGTTCGTCGGGGTCATCGTCAGGCATTTCGCGCGCCGGGCGCCGGGCGCCGGGCGGGCGGTCAACTCGGCGCGAACCTTTGCCCTGATTCCGATTCGGCGCGGTGTCCCGTTGGACGACATCGCCCGGCAATTGCGCGAGGCCCTGTCGGCGCACGGCAGCACCCTGCTGCTGGACAGCCGCCGCTGCGACGACATGCTCGGCAGGCCGGGCATGTCCCGGATGCCGTTCGACGATCCCCGCAACGATTCCCTGATCATCTGGCTCGACCAGCAGGAATCCAACGCCGACGCGGTCATCTACCTGGCCGATCCGGACGCCGGCAACTGGTCGCGGCGCTGCCTGCGGCAGGCGGATCACGTGCTGTTCGTCGGCCGGGCCACGGACTCGCCGATGCCCGGCGAGATCGAGACCGAACTCGCGAGGACGCCGATGCGCGGCGTCCGCAAGACCCTGCTTCTGGTCCACGATCCCGCGACCACCGTGCCCAGCGGCACCCTGGCCTGGCTGGCGGCGCGCGAAGTCGGCTTGCACCATCACCTGCGGCTCGGCCACGCGGAGGACTACGCGCGTCTGGCCCGCTTCCTCACCGGCCATTCCGTCGCCCTGGTGTTCGGTGGCGGCGGGGCGCGCGGGTTCGCGCACGCCGGCGTGATCCGCGCCCTGCGCGCCAGCCACGTCCCGATCGATCTGGTCGGCGGAACCTCGATGGGCGCCCTGATCGGCGCCCAATGCGCGATGCAGTTTTCACCCGAGCGGATCGTCGCCGATACCCTACGACTGTGTCTGGCCGGCGACCAGATGACGCTGCCGATGGTTTCCCTGTTTTCCGGCAAGCGGTTCTCGTCGGGGGTCCGCAAGCTGTGCGGCGACCGCGCGGTGGAGGATCTCTGGCACCGCTACTACAGTGTTTCGTGCAACATCAGCCGGGGCCGGGTCCGCGTTCACGACCGTGGACCGCTGTACCGGGCGGTGTTGGCCAGCAACACCCCGCCGGCCATTTTTCCACCGTTCGTCGAGGACGGCGATCTGCATTTGGACGGGGCGCTGCTCAACAACCTGCCGGTCGACGTCATGCAGCGCTACAGCGAGGGCGGGCAGGTGATCGCCGTCGACGTGGACCCGCAGGAGGACATGATGTCCAACACGCCCTATGACGGCGGGCTGTCCGGCTGGACGGTGTTGGGCGCCAAGGTCAATCCGCTTGCCGGAGCGATGCAGGTGCCGAACGTGGTTTCGATCATCGCCCGCGCCACGGCGATCGGCGGCATCGCCCAGTACAAGGCATCAATGGAGGGGCTGGCCGACCTCTACCTGTCGCCGCCCACCGTCGACTTCGCCATCATGGCCTACAAGGACGGCCCGAGGATCGCCGAGATCGCCTATGACCATTCGATACGGGCGATCGAGGACTGGCTGAGGGCGCGGGAGGAAGCCTGACCGGCGCCCGCCAGGATTTTCATGTCATCAAAGTTTTATTCCTTTCACCCTGGGGATCGACCTCCTCGGGGCGGAACGATCTGATATAAGGGTTCGGCGACATCGGGATGGGAGCGACGCATGGACAGGATGATCGACGGCATCGGCGCGATGGTGGTGTCGGACGATCCGCCGAAGCTGGATCGGCGGCTCGGCGAAATCGCCGACATCGGGTTCGATCATGCCGAGCTGATGGCGATCCAATGTGGCGTCCTGGTCGGCGGCGCGCTGAATCCGACCCGGTTGCGGCAGGTTACCAGGGCGGTGCGGGCCCATGACCTGGGCACGACGGTGCATGCTCCGTTGATCCTCAATTTCATGGATCCCGATCACGCCGACCTGCACGGGGCGGTGGCCCGCGCATCGATCGATTTCTGCAATGCCGTCGAGGCTTCGGTCATGGTGATCCATCCCGGCTGGGTGGCGCCGGCCACCCTGGCCGCCAACCGGGCGGGACTGCTCGCCACCGAGCGCGACGCCCTGGCCGATCTGGCCCGTTACGCCGCCACCCAGGGTGTCGTCCTGGCTCTCGAAAACATGCCGGTGATCGCCGAGTCCCTGTCCGGCCGCCTGGACAATCACGGTATTTCCCCGGCCAGCGTGGCGGCCCAGATCGCCGCCGTGGACCACCCCAACCTGCGGGGCACCATCGATCTCAGTCACGCCCATATTGGGGCCCGCCATCGGGGGGTCGATCTGGCGGCCGATCTGGCCGAGCTGGCGCCGCTGACCCGCCACCTGCACCTGCACGATTCGTTCGGTCGCCCGCCGACCCTGCATTACGCCGGCTATCGCGAACAACTGGCTTACGGCATGGGCGACATCCACCTGCCGCTGGGTTGGGGCGACATTCCCTTCGAGGACGTTCTGAGCCGCCTCGCGCTGCCTCGCGGCCTGACCGTGACCCTTGAAATCAATGATGTTTACGCCGACCGGGAGGTTCTCTCGGAAAGTCTGGCCCGGGCCCGCGCCATCGCCGATCACCTGGACGCCGGAATCACGCAGGTGGCGCAATGAATTTTTCCGGCCGGCCGAAGGCGAGCACGGGCTTGTATATTAGCGTGCACTAATATATTGTGGCTCCACATCCCGCTCGCGCCGGTGGCGCGCGCGGACGGATCAGGACCGTTTCAATCGGGGGAACCACCATGAAGAAGCTCCTCACCACGACCGCGCTGGCCGCCTTCGTCGCCGTCGGCGCCTTCGCCGCCCAGGCCGCCGACGCCACGACCGCGCCCTCCGGCCACGTCCAGCCGCCGGTTCCGGCGGCGCCCTACGCACAACCACCGATGATGCCGGTGTACGGCCCCTACGGCCCCCATGCCGCCCCGTCGGTCGAGGCGCCGGGCGCCGAGGACCTGAAGGCGGCGCAAGAGCGGATAACCCGTCAGCTGGCCGAGCACGGCAAGCAGATGCAGGCCTATGGCCGGCAGTTGCAGGCCGAGGCCCGGAAACGGACGACCGAGCGCTGGACCCGCGGCCAGGAAGCATGGCGGCAACGCCTAGACGCCCTCAAGGCGATGTGGGACGCCGAACAGGAAATGCGCGAGGCGTCCCTGAAGAACCGGTTCGGACCGCTCGACGCGGCCGAGGAAAGCACCCGCCTCGACGCCTTCAAGGCGGCGGCCGAGAAGCAGCGTCAGGCGATGCAACGGCTTTCGGAGGCCAACCGGGCGACCGCCGACGCCTTCGCGCCGATCACCCGCCAGGACATGGAAACCCTGCGCCACCATCACGCCACGCTGCCCTACGATCGCGGCCGGGGGATGGAAAAGGCCGCCGAGCAGCGCCGTGAATGGGCCGAGACGCGGGCCGACGCGATGCGGAAGTGGCAGGACGATCGCCGCCGTCTCTCGCCGCCGTACGGGTATGCGGCGCCCTACGGCGCGCCGCCGATGATACCCGGCCAGCCGGCCCCGCAACCTCCCAGGACGGACGGCTGACACGGAGCCCGAATGACGCGGCTTCCGAATCATCGATATCATCGGTTCGGAATCCGCGCCGCGCGGCATTGAGGAGGTTGCCGGGCGATCCGGCGGCAGGCGGCGAAGGAAGAACGCCTCGCACCGCTTCCCGCCGGGTCGCATACCCGAACGCGCCGAAAAACAGCCCGAAATCAAGACGCACGATTGTCCTCGCGGGCGGCTGATGGGTTGGTTTTCAGGGAAAATGGTGGAGCCGGGTGAGGCGTATTCGAACCACCAAAATCATTTGCCCGATGATCTGATACGGAACCCGTTTGATTGATTCCCATTTGGTGTGATTTTCTGTTCGAGCCACAAGATATGGGGTTCGAGCGATGGGGACGGGTTTGGAACTGAAGGGCCGCGCGGGCCGACGTCGAGGGCGACCCCACCTGCCTCGTGATCGCCGACAACCACCCGTTTCTGATGGCGGTCTTCGTCGGGACGACCTGGGAAAGGGGGGTGGCGCGCCCTTCTCGCCATCCCCGGTGCGCAGCCGACCGACAAGGTGCGATATCGGCGGATTCAGGTCCGGGGCGTCGCCGTGCCGATGTCCGCGATTATGGCAAGGTGTCGAGCCCAGGTAGCCGTTGGCGCCCCGACGATCTAGTATTGGTTGCAGGCCCTAAGTATTGGTTGCAAGTCCGCCTTTTCGACCTTACCTTTCCCCAGCATGCACGAAATTGGGGAGGAAATCATGCGCCGTTTGGCAATGGTGAGTGTCGCGATCCTGATCTCCGGTCCCGCGATGGCCGAGGACTTGGACATCGCGGCCTATTGTAAGCAGGTCGCCGGTTCGATTGGCGGATCCTATATGATCAAGGCCACCTGCGTGTCCGAGGAAAAGGCGGCCAAGGCGCGCGTCGAGGCCTTGCAGGGCCTCGACGACCGGATCGCGGCCTACTGCCAGCAGGTCGCCGATTCGATTGGCGGCAGCTATCAGATCCTTGAAACCTGCATCGCGCAGGAAATGGAGGCCAAGGCGAGCCTGGGTCAATAGGCCGGGCGCGGCCGGGCGCGGTGAATCCTCGCGTCCGGCGGCTCGGGCGGCGGTAAGTCCCCGGAGGAATAGCGTGTTCGACGATGCCAGACGGCGCGCCGCGAGTTTTCGCGGCGCGCCGTTTCTCGTGCCCAGCCGCGACCTTTCCGGCGGGCGGCGCGGCGAAGCGCACGGCTACGCGCACCGTGACCTGCCCGACGCCGAGGATCTCGGCCGCAAGCCATGGGTCTTCGCCGTCCGCGTCCTGGCTTTGGGCGACGACTGGCGGGAGCGCAACGCGCGCCTGCTGGCGGCGCTGGATTCAACCGAGGGGGCGGGGTCGGCCGCATTTCGAGCTGATGAAGGACTGATCCATGCTGGGCGCCATCACCGGGCCTTTGCTGGCCGGCATCTTCGGGGTGGTCGACAAGGCGGTCGAGGACAAGGACCAGGCGGCGGTCATCAAGAGCCGGCTCCAGGAAATGGTGCTTGCCGGCCAGATGAAGGAGATCGAGCAGGCGGCCGCCATCATCGTCGCCGAGGCCAAGGGCGAAAGCTGGCTGCAACGCAACTGGCGGCCGATGCTGATG
>JANQIL010000045.1 GCA_028282245.1 Magnetospira sp. | reverse complement strand
TATCTGTCCGGAAAGCCATGAAAGACGCCACATACGGTATACCATTCGGGCATAGACACACAATATATTGCGGATTTCGAGACTTTCCGGACGGGCTCTCAGGCTCGCCTCAATCCGGCTCATGATCAGAAGGCTTTGTAGAAACTCATAAAGAGTCCGGACTGACTCTTAGGTGAACGCCTGCCCGACGATGGCCACTCCGGTCTCCATGGCGTCCGTGTCTTGCGCGCGCGACCGTCCCTGCGGGTCTCCTGAAGGCCGTGAACCCGCGCCGCGCCGGTCCAACCCCGCGCCCCGGCAAATTTCCCCGGCCGGGTTCCGGCCATTCCTCGCGGACCAAATTTGCCGGGTCTTGGGGTCCTCCCCCGCGGTCCGGCCCTTCGCTGCGCTTCGGGTGGGCCGACGCGTCTCGCGGGCTCCCTGGCCGAGACCCACCGCCCGATCCTGCGGATCGGGCGGCTTGATCGAACAAGGCGGATCGCCAAGGCGATCCGCCGGGCAGGGACGGTCCCGGCGAGACACGGCTAAGGAGACCCATCATGGCCATCACTCTCGGCACGTTCACCAAGCAGGACGACAACAGCTTCATCGGCACCCTGAAGACCCTGAACGTCACCGCCAACCTGAGCATCGTCCCGGTCGCCAAGGCGTCCGACAACGCCCCCGACCATCGCGTCTACGCGGGCGCCGGACAGCGCCCGCCCGCGCGGCAAGGCCGCGCGGGCTTGTCAAACGACCAGGCGCCTTTGGCGCCCGAGGTCGGCGCGGGCTGGAGCCAGGTCGCCAAGTCCAGCGGCGAGACCTACCTCAACCTCAAGATCGGCGCGCCCGAGTTCGGCCCCCCGGGGCGCGTCCCGCGCCCCTGTTAAAAAAAGTGTCGAGCGGATTCACCCGACCGGCTTGGCCGGTCGGGATCCGCTCGATGTCCGCGCGCGGCTGGTCAAGCTGGAGCGCCCCGGTGACGACGGCACCACCCACATCGCCCTGTGGGAGCCGCGCGACCGCTGATCCCGTCCACGAGCCCCGCCCCGGTCCGCCGGTGGCGGGGTTTCGTATGTCCGGACCGGCTGCAACCGCGCCTGCCGCCGCTACGCCCAAGGGGGGCTCGAAAACCCCCGCGCCCGTTTTCGAGCGTCCCGCGCCGCCGTCATGCCCGTCACCCTGGCCCCGTTGCATCCCCACACGAGGAGGGTCCGGCCATGGACGACGACGCCACCCGGGCGGCCCGGGCGAAGAAGGGCAGTCCGTTCCTGAACACCGCGCAGGCCGCGTTTTACGTCGGTCTGTCGGCGCGCACACTGGAGAAGATGCGCCTGACCGGCGGCGGTCCGCGCTTCCGCAAGCACGGCCGATACGTGCGCTATCACATCGATGACCTGGACGCCTGGTCGCTGGGCGAACAGCGCGCGTCGACCTCCGACGCGGGAGAGACGCCATGACCGCCCGCGCCATCCTGCGCCGCCGCCGTCGGCGTCAGCGTCCCGCCGTGCTGGCGCTGGCCGGCCTCGGTGTGGCGATCCTGTCGCTGACACCGACCGAACGGGCCGTACCCTGGTTGGTGTGGAATGCCTCCGCCAGCGCGCCCGCCGGGCTCTACCGGGTGGTCGCCGGACCGGTTGAACGCGGCGCCCTGGTCCTGGTCCGACCGCCCGCCGATATGGCTGCGCTGGCCGCCGAACGCGGCACTCTGCCGGCCGGGGTGCCGCTGATCAAGCGCGTCGTGGCCGTCGCGGGCGACCACGTCTGCGCCGTCGGATCGGCCGTCGTCCTACACACCGAAGTGGTCGTCCGCCGCCTGGAGAGCGACACCGTCGGACGCCGGTTGCCGCACTGGACCGGGTGCCGCCGCCTCGCCGACGGCGAGGTTTTCCTGCTCATGGCGGACGCCCCGGACTCCTTCGACAGCCGCTATTTCGGGCCGGTGCCGCTGGCCTCGGTGATGGGGAGGCTCGTGCCGCTATGGACCGACTGACGCTCGCCCTGCTGGGCGCGGTGGCGGTTGTCGCCGCGCCGGCCCAGGCCGCCGACATCGCCGAATGGCGGCCCCATGTCGCCGAGGCCGAGCGCCGGTTCGGCGTGCCGGCCGCCTGGATCGAGGCCGTTCTGCGCGCCGAAAGCGCCGGCGATCCCGCCGCCGTGTCGCCGAAAGGGGCCATGGGCCTGATGCAGATCATGCCCGCGATCTGGGCCGAATTGCGCGCCGAACACGGCCTGGGCGCCGATCCCTTCGCACCACGAGACAACATCCTGGCCGGCGCCGCGTACCTGCGCGCCATGCACGATCGCTTCGGCTTTCCGGGGCTGTTCGCCGCCTACAACGCCGGCCCGACGCGGTACCAGGCGCACCTGATGACGGGCGATCCGTTGCCCGCTGAGACCCGCGCTTTCCTGGTTCGGATGACGGAAATGGTCGGCGAAACGGCGTCGCCGGACGTTCCAAACGAGCGTCCAAACACGTCCTCCAGCATCGCGGAAACGCCCCCGAGTCCGTCCGGACACGGCCTGTTTTTCACGCTCAGAACGACGTCCGGCGCGTCGTTTTCTGCGTCGAAAAACGGCCTGTTCGTGCCCTTGACGACAGTCGTCGACGACGCCGATTGACGCGTTCCTGAGGGGCAATGCCGAAATATTCGTCTCGTCTAGCGCATGTTGTCATGAATTAAGAGAGCGTAAGAGAGAGTAACAGAACGCAGAGAGAGACAGAAACGGGATGTAGGGCAAGATAAAAGAGGGCCTCCCGATGTTAGCTATCTTGTTGTCTGAACGTCGTTTTTTCGGGAGGGCGCTGAGGCGCGGGGAGGTATCCGCCGTCAATACATTGATATCCAATACGCTTTCAGGAGGCCGCCATGGCCGAGGACGAGTTTGAGCCCAGGCTGGGCAAACCGCGTGCGCGCGGCTCCAGGAGCGGCAAGCGCTATGCCCATCAGGTGCTCGCCGCCGTCAACCGGGCCGGTGGTCGGGCGCCGCGCAAGCCCCGCTCTGGGCTTGGCCGCATCGGGCGCGGTGGTGCCCCGGCCGCCGCGCTCGACAGTCGGGACCGATCGGCGTCGCGGTCCCGCCGCCGCGTCATCGTCAAGGCGCGCATCGTCCGCCTGGCCGGGAAGGGGATGGACGCGGCGCGCGCGCACCTGCGCTACATCCAGCGCGATGGTGTGACCCGGGATGGGGAGCGCGGCTCCCTCTACGGCGCCGACCGGGATCGGGAAGACGGCCGCGCCTTCCTGGACCGCGCCGACGGCGACCGCCACCAGTTCCGGTTCATCGTCGCGCCAGAGGATGGGGCCGAATACGACGACCTGCGGCCGCTCACCCGCCGCCTGATGGCGCAGATGGAAGCCGACCTCGAAACCCGTCTCGATTGGGTTGCCGTCGACCATTTCAACACCGGCCATCCGCACACCCACATCCTGCTGCGCGGCAAGGACGAACGCGGCCATGATCTGATCATCGCGCGCGACTACATCGCCCATGGCCTGCGGGAGCGCGCCGCCGATCTGGTCAGCCTGGACCTCGGCCCCCGCACCGAGCACGAGATCGCCCTGCGCGAGCGCGCCGACGTCGAGGCCGAACGGCTTGTGCCGCTGGACCGGCAGTTGCGGTCGATGGCCGACGACGACGGCCTCATCTCGCCGGCCGTCCGCGATGTGACCCGTCAGACTTTGTTGGCCGGCCGGCTGAAGAAGCTCGAGCGGCTGGGGCTGGCCGGGGAGACGCGCCCCGGTCGCTGGCGTCTGGATCCTGGCCTTGAAGATACCCTGCGCCGGATGGGCGAACGCGGAGACATCATCAAGACCCTGAACCGGGCGCTGAGCGAGCGCGGCCGAGCCCCCGATCCCGGCGAGACCGTGGTCCACGATCCGGGCACCGCCGCGACCAGAATTGCCGGGCGGGTGGTGACCCGCGGCCTGTCCGAAGACATCCGCGACCGCCAGTACCTGATTGTCGATGGCCTGGACGGACGGACGCACTACGTCGACATCGGGCAGGGCAATGCCACAGAGCCGACGCCGGAAGGGGCCATCGTTGCCGTCGCTCCGCGCGCGGTGCGCGTACGCGAGGTCGACCGCACCGTGGTCGCCGTCGCCGAGGCCAGCGACGGACGCTACAGCGTCGACCGGCATCTGGCCCATGACCCGTCGGCGACCGAAGCGTTCGCCGAGACCCATGTCCGCCGGCTGGAGTCCATCCGCCGTGCCACCGGTGCCGTCGAGCGCGAGCCGGACGGCACCTGGCTCATCGGCCCCGATCATCTCGATCGCGTGGCGGACTACGAACAGACCCGGGCGCGCGCGGCGCCGATGGTGGTCCGCGTGCTGTCACCGCTGTCGCTCGAGCAACAGGTCGAGACCGATGGCACCACCTGGCTCGACCGCGACCTGACCAGCGACACCCCGGAAGCGACGCGCGAGGCCGGCTTCGGCCGGGACGTTCAAGCCGCGCGGATGCGCCGCACCCGCTGGCTCATCGAGCAGGGCCTGGCCCGGGACGAGGCGGGTGGGGTCCGGTTCCAGCAGACCCTGTTGGCCACTCTGCGCCGGCGCGAGATGACGCGCGCGGCGGGCGTGCTGTCGGAGGAACTCGGTCTGCCCTATGCCGAGGCGCGGCCCGGCGAGCGGGTGGAGGGCACCTATCGCCGCGCGGTCGATCTGGCCAGCGGCAAGATGGCCGTGATCGAGAAGGCCCGCGAGTTCACCCTGGTGCCCTGGCGCCCGGTGCTCGACCGCCATGTCGGCCGGTCGGTCTCGGGCGCGCTGCGCGGCGAGACTATCTCCTGGACCATCGGCCGGCAACGCGGCGGGCCGTCGATCTCGTGAGGCCGACACCGTTCCGGCCTTGCACGGTTTCGATCAACGCTGCACGCTCATGGTCTCGAGCGAAGGGGAGCTGTTCATGCGAAGTGTGTCCCTGAACCAATCGCGCACCCCCGTCCGGACTGGTGGCGTCGACGATGCCAACGCCAGGGGCGCCGACGCGGGCGGCCATGCCGACTGGCTCGCCCGCGAGATCGCCGCGTCCATCGACGATCCCCGGCCGAACATCCCGCACGATGCGGTCCTGGCGGACCTGGAGGCGGACCTCGCCACGTTGCCCGATTAATCGCTGCCAGCGCGGTGGGCCGTCGATCTCACAATGCCGGCGGCAGGTCGTATCGCCGCACGCGGATCTCGGCGTCGTCCGCGTCCTCGAGGACAACCTCCAGCAGCTGGTTGATCAGATCGGGATGGGCGTCGATGTCATCCAACGCGACCTCGAACAACTCGAGCTGCATGTCGAGATCCATGCCGACCGGGCCGGTCAGGCAGATCAGGCCGGCGTGCAGGTCGATGCGGGCGTACTCGCCGCGCTTGCCGGGCGCGTCGGCCAGCCCCCGGAAGTCGACGGCGTTGCGGGTCACGAACGTCCAGTCACCCTCCAGGATCACCGGCATCAGGTCCCAGTCCTTGGCGCCGCCCTTTCCGATCCAGCGGACATGGGAGGCTTCGGCGTGTCCGCGCCGGCGCGCCAGCTTGGTCAGTTCCTCGCTCAGGCATTCGTCGACCAGCAGCCTCATGCTCGCCGGCGCCTCGGCACCGTTCGATCACCCGTCGGCCGTGCCTCGGGCGGCACGACCGAGAGCCGGCGCGGCCGGCCCCGGGCGGGATGGGCTTCCGCATACAGCATGGCAAGGTCCAGGGCTTCGGCGTCCAGGCCGGGGTAGGCGGCCAGGATGCGCTCCCGGGACAGACCGGCGGCGACCGACGCGGCCAGGTCATGCACCGGGATGCGCGTGTCCCTGACGACGGGCACACCGCCCAGGATGGCCGGATCCTCAACCACGCGCGCCCGGGCGGCCGCCAGCCGGGCGCCCCTGGTATCGGCATCGGCGACGAAGGGGGACAGGCTGACGCTCAGGAAGTCGTCGTCGACGCGCCAGTCGGCCTCCGCCCAGCCCTCGAACGGGTGGGCGAGCAGCGAGGCCGTGATGCGCTCCGAAAAGCGGCCGATCAGGGTGAGGCGTTCTTCAGCGGTCAGCGCCCGCGCGGCCCGGAAATAGAACCCCACCAGGGGACAGGCTGCCAGATGCACGCGCCGCCCGTCGGCGACCGAATAGAACCGGTCGGGCAGGATGCGCTCATCGATCACCCGGTTGACGTCGCGCAGGGTGACGCCGGCCACGACGGCGGCCTCGTTGGGGGTCAGCAGGCTGGCGAGCATGACGCGCCTCATAATTCGTCCGATCCATCGGAATATAAATTACTCTGAATGCCCCGCCAAGGGCCAAGGCGGTCGCGTCGTACACCATCGCACCAGACCGCCGTTGTCCGGTTTTGGCCGCTGACCGAGCCTTGTCCACACCGTCCC
>JANQIL010000162.1 GCA_028282245.1 Magnetospira sp. | reverse complement strand
GTGGAATTTGCCCTAAGGCGGTTGCCGGATGCCCGGTTTCTGCTGTTCGGCGACGAGCCGAGATTGCGCGACCTGCTGCGCAAGCATCCGACGGCCCGGGCCGCCGCCGAGGTGCGCCATGCCAAAGACGTGATCGGCAGCGGCTGCAAGCCGTCGGCGGCGGTGCGCGGAGGCCGCGACTCCAGCATGTGGAAGGCCATCGCGGCGGTCAAGGCCGGCGAGGCGGCAAGCGTGGTCTCGGCCGGCAACACCGGCGCCCTGATGGCCATGTCGGTGTTGCAGCTTCGGACCCTGCCGGGGATCGACCGGCCGGCCATCGCCACCTATTTTCCGACCCAACGCGGCCGCACGGTGATGCTGGATCTTGGCGCCAACGTGGTTTGCGGCGCCGAAAACCTGGTTCAGTTCGCGGTGATGGGCGAGGTCTTCGCGCGTCAGGTGCTGGATCTGGAACAGCCCTCGGTGGGCATTCTCAACGTGGGTGTCGAGGACCTGAAGGGTCATGACGACGTCAAGCAGGCCAGCCTGATGTTGCAGACGGCCAACCTGCCGATCAAGTTCCACGGCTTCGTCGAGGGCGACGACATCGGACGCGGCACCGTGGACGTGGTGGTGACCGACGGCTTCACCGGCAACGTGGCCCTGAAGACCGCCGAGGGGACGGCGCGCATGTTCGGCGGATTCCTGCGCGAGGCCCTGGGGTCGTCTTGGCTGTCCAGAGCCGGCGCCCTGCTGGCCATGCCGGCGCTCAACAGGTTCAAGCAGAAGGTGGACCCGCGACGCTACAACGGGGCGATGTTCGTTGGCCTCAACGGCATCTGCGTCAAGAGCCACGGCGGGACCGACTCGGTCGGCTTCTGCAACGCGATCCGGGCCGCCGAGCGCATGGTGCGGCACGGGTTCAACGAACGCATCATCCGCGACCTGGAACGCCTGATGGCCGAGCAGGGGCGCGAACGACCGGTGCCCCCGGACGCCGTGCCGATCGCCGCAAACGGCCCGGAGACCGCACTTCCATGACCCTTGTCGAGACTCCCTTCACCGCGCGGATCGTCGGTTGCGGGTCGTTCCTGCCTGCGCGCCTGGTCACCAACCAGGAACTCGCGCAGCGGGTCGACACCACCGACGACTGGATTGTCGAGCGCTCGGGCATTCACCAGCGCCACATGGCGGCGGATGGCGAGATGACGTCGGATCTGGCGGTCGCGGCGGCGCGCGAGGCGCTTGATCACGCCGGCTTGGCGGCCGACGAGGTGGACTTGATCGTTGTCGCCACGACCACGCCCGATCAGACCTTTCCGGCCACCGCCGTGCGGGTGCAGGCCCAACTCGGGATCACCCATGGCGCGGCATTCGATGTCCAGGCGGTGTGTTCGGGATTCGTCTACGCCCTGGCGACGGCCGATAACTTCCTGCGCGTCGGGCAGCACCGCTGCGCCTTGGTGATTGGCGCCGAGACCTTCACCCGTATCCTCGACTGGGAGGATCGCGGCACCTGCGTGCTGTTCGGCGACGGCGCCGGGGCGGTGGTGCTGCGCGCCGAGCCGACACGCCCGGGCGGACCCGGGCTGCTGTCGTCGCGCCTGCACGCGGACGGCCGCCATCACGATCTGCTCTACGTGGACGGCGGGCCGTCGGCGACCGGCACGGTGGGCCACGTGCGCATGCAGGGGCGCGAGGTGTTCCGTCACGCGGTGGCCAATCTGGCCTCGGTGGTTACGGAGATCCTGGATGGCCATGGCTTGGCGCCGTCCGATCTGGATTGGCTGGTGCCGCATCAGGCCAATCAGAGAATTCTGAGCAGCACCGCCAAGAAGCTCGGCCTCGCGCCCTCAAAGGTCGTGATCACGGTCGGCCAGCACGCCAACACCTCGGCCGCCTCGGTGCCCCTGGCCCTCGACACGGCGGTGCGCGACGGGCGCATCCAGCCTGGGCACCTGGTTCTCATGGAAGCCATGGGCGGTGGATTGACTTGGGGCGCCTGCCTCGCGCGCTGGTAGGTCCGGCGCCGCGCGGGAATCCGCATTCACTTCGCATCCCTTTGATATTGACGGATTTCCAACCGCGCGTTACGCTTTCCGCCAGTTCTCCATCAAAGAGGCATTTTCGATGGCAGGAAAGACGATCACGCGCGCCCAACTGAGCGAGGCGGTCTATCAGGAGGTCGGCCTGTCTCGCAACGAATCGGCAATGCTTCTGGAATCCGTGCTTAACGAGATTACCGAGGCCCTGGGCCGTGACGAGACGGTCAAGGTTTCATCGTTCGGCAGCTTTTCGGTGCGCGAAAAAGGCCAGCGGATCGGCCGAAACCCGAAGACCGGCGAGGAAGTTCCAATTCTGCCCCGCAGGGTGCTCGTATTCCGTCCGTCGCAGGTACTCAAGGGTCGCATCAACGAGCGCCGGGCCTAGTGTGGTGGATTCGAAGTTCGTGACATTATTCGGGGCAAATTCCATGACAAACTTCGACTCCAAAACCACACTAGAATCAGATCATTACCTAGTGCCCTTATCGAATCCGAAGTTCGAAAACGCCTGCCAAACAATGCTCCGAACTTCGGATTCGGGACACTAGCCGCCGCCCGATGGAGCCATCGCGGGACGCCAATACCGAGATCGAAACCGAACGGAGCGCCGTCAAGGCGGCCGGCGCCTTCAGGACCATTCGCGAGGTCGCCGAGGATCTCGATCTCCCACAGCACGTTCTGCGTTTCTGGGAAACCAGGTTCCCGCAGGTCAAGCCCCTGAAACGAGCCGGCGGGCGGCGCTACTATCGGCCGGAGGACGTGGCGCTGCTGCGGCGTATCCGCGATCTCCTGCACGGCGAGGGCTACACCATCAAGGGGGTCCAGAAGCTGCTGCGCGACGAGGGACGCGCCCGGCCGCCGGCCGGCGGGGGGGTGGCGGTCGACGAGGACCAGCGTACGGCCCGGGCCCGCGCCTCGGTCGTGCTCGATCCCCGCAAGCGGGCCGAGTTGGAATCGGTGATCGAGGAGCTGGGCGACCTGCGCGATTTGCTGCGCAAACCGCTGGCTTGATCGGCATCCCGCAAACCCCTATAGTCCGCTTCCCGGCGTCGCTTGGCGCGCCGGCACGGCCGGAGCGTGGCGCAGCCTGGTAGCGCACTTGACTGGGGGTCAAGGGGTCGTGGGTTCGAATCCCGCCGCTCCGACCATTTCCGCGAAAAAAATACGAACCTTGGTCTGGGTCATGCCTTGCGTGGCGGAGGGCGTCTCCCAACCGAACGGAGCCCGCGACCGGCGCCGGAAACCCGAATCCTTCATTTGGGTTTCGTATCAGTAATTCCGGTGCGCGTGGGCCGCAGTCGGGGGAGGCGGGAAATCGCCATGGCGGATCCGCCAGTCACGCAGCATGTCCTCGGTGACCTCCCAGTCGAGCGACGGGTCCAGTGCCAGCGCCTCCAGGTTCCAGCGGTGAACGGCCAGGGCCTTTCGTTTCTTGTCGCGCACCACCTCCATCAGCAGGTCGTGGCACGGGCCGGCCTTGCGCGGCCGCAGGTCGTGGATGCCGCGCGCGATGTTGGTCGCCACGTCGATCTGCATGGTCAGCCAGTTGCAGAGTTCCGGCTCGCCGATGGTGTGGCGGACATGATCGCGCACGCGCCGCCATTGCTCGGCCCGGGGCAGGGTCGCGGAAACCGTGAACGGGGCGCGGCGCAGCAGGCGCTGAATGAGGCGCCACTTTTCCAGCATCAGCCCGGAGCGCACATGTTCCGGAGCCAGAAGGGTTTCCGGCCGCCGCGCGCGCCCATATAGATCGCGCAAGGCCGACGGGATGCCGTCGCCGTTGGAGCGCGGCGGCAATCTCATCGGCGCGTCGCCGCTCCGTCGGCACTGGCGACCCTTGGCAGCCCGTCCAGCAGGTCGAGGAGCTGCTGGCGGTCGGGGGCGTGGAGGAAGGGCCCGGGAACCAGCCGCACGGTCGGTCCGCTGTCGCAATGGCCCATGCATATCTGACGCTTGATCTGGATCGGCAGACCCCGGCGGGCGACTTCCGCGTCGAGGAACGACGCCATGGACTCGCCGCCGCGTGGCGCGCAGGAAGGCTGTTGTCCGTGGCGTCGGTTGACGCAGACGGCGATCATGCGGGGTAGCGCGGCATCGCTGTTCATGGCGGCCGGTTCTCCACCTTGAGCCCCTGATGCTATTGGATTTGGGATCGGCCGTTCGACGGATCAAGTTGCCTGGACGCGGTCGATGGGGGAAGATGCGGAAGCCGTACAGCCGCGATCGGAGACGTTATGCCCCAAAAACACGACGACTACGAGAAACTGCTGGCCCACAAACGCTTCCTCAACGACGTGGAGCAGGGAATTCGCTACGCCAATCGCGAGGTCATCCATGCCGACCTGCCGCACATCACCAAGGATGGCATCCTGTCGTTCGCCATCTCCGTGGCCCGCCTGCGCGGTGCCTACCTGAGCGCGGCGATGCGGCTCGGCAAGGACGGCCAGGGCGCCGCGCCAAGCCGCGACGACGTGGCCGACGTCCGCGCGAAGCGCGAAATGTACGAGGAGGCGCGTGGCGCGTTCGATGCCCTGCGCGAGGCCATCGAGCGTGGCTACGTGGAAGTCACCGAGTTGGAAGGCGCCTGAGCCGCGATCATCCGGCCGGCGGCGTTCCGATGGCCGCCAGCGCGGAGTCCAGATCGTCGGCCAACGGAAGAATCTGTTGCAGGCGGGCCAACTCGATCACCCGCGCGACCTTTGGGCCGATCCCGCAGACGACGAACCGCCGCGCCGTGTCGCGGGCCACCTTGCAGGCCTCCAGGAAACAGGCGAGCCCCGAGCTGTCGATCAGGTCGACCCCCTCGAGGTCGACCGCCACATGGCGCCCCTGGCCCAGACCGTCGAGCAGGACGCGGCGTAGAGCCGGCGAAAACTGGAGGTCCACGTCTCCTTTCAGGAACACGACGAGGATGTCCCCTTGTTCACGCAATTTGTATTCCACGAGGTCCTGCTCCCTGAAAATACGGGGCGCGCGCCATCCTTCCGACTATGCCCGCCGGAGTCGGGCATGGCAATAGGTGGCTCTCGGCGGCGCTGGCGACTGCGTTCGTGGTTGCATGCCCCGGCGCGGGTTCGGCTGCGCAACGTTCGCCGGGCGGTCAGTCGTCGACCAGCAGGTCGCGTCCGGCGTCGGTCAGCTTGCAGACCAGCCAATCCGGCTTCAGCGGATTGGCGAACCACGGTTCGGCCCAGCCGTTCTGAACACAGGCGCGGACCGTGCGCTCGCTGACCTTCTGTCCGTCCTCGTCGAACAGCGGCAACTTGCCGCCCGGCTCGCCGAGGCCGCGCCGCAACCAGCGCCGCTGCGGCGCGGTGGGGCGGATATCCCTGAGGGAGTCGGTCCCGTCCGACATGGGCGGCGTCCGTGTTTGACTGCGCAACGGCTCCATGTTAGGCGAATCCAGGGTTTACGCAAGTCTCGCCATTCGCGCGCAAGGATGGGACATGGCCGCCACGCTGATTTACATAACCACCGCCAGCCCGCATGAGGCCGACGTCATCGGCCGGGCGCTGATCGACTCGCGCCTTGCCGCCTGCGTCAATCTGTTGCCCGGCATGACCTCCATGTTTCACTGGGAGGGCCGGGTGGAACAGGCCACCGAATGCGTCCTGATCGCCAAGACACGCGCCGACCTGGTGCCGAGGCTGACCGACAAGGTCAGGGAGCTGCACGGCTACGACTGCCCCTGCGTGGTGGCGGTGCCGATCACCGACGGCAATCCGGCGTTCCTCGATTGGATCGCCCGCGAGACGGCGCGTCCGGGCACCGCCTGAGCGGCGGTCCTCAGCCGATCAGGCGGCGGTACTCGATTTTCGGACAGCGATCCATCACCACCGAAAGCCCGGCCGCCCGCGCCCGCGCCGCCGCATCGTCGTGACGCACGCCCAACTGCATCCAGACGGCCGAGAAACCCTTGTCTGCGGCGAGGCGCACCGCCTCGTCGGTCACCATTCCGGCGGCCTCGGAGGCGCGGAAGATGTCCACCATGTCGACCGGCGCCGTCAGGTCGGCCAGCGAGGCGACCACCGTTTCGCCGTTGATTTCCGACCCGGCCTGGCCCGGGTTGATCGGGATCACCCGGTAACCGTGGTCCTGCAGGAACCGCATCACCTCGTGGCTCGGGCGCTCGGGCTTGGGCGAGGCGCCGACCATGGCGATGGTTTTGACCCGCCGAAGCAGGTCGCGGATATCGTCGTCCGTCATCGGGTCATCTCCCTGTCCAGCGCGGCATCGGCCGCTTCTCGGTGAACGCGGCGATCCCGGCCTGGGCGTCCTCGGTCAGCAGGTTCTCGGCCATCGCGCGGGCCGCGCCTTCATAGGCCGAACCCAGGTCCTGGTCGATCTGGCGGTAGAACGCCTGCTTGCCCATGGCGATGGCGGCCGGCGACTTGGCGAGGAGCTTGGACGCGAACTCGCCGACCATGTCGTCCAGTTCGGCGCCCGGAGCCACACGGTTGACCAAGCCCAGGTCGAGCGCCGTCTCGGCGTCCACGAAGTCGCCGGTCAGCAGCATCTCCATCGCCATCTTGCGGGGCAGGTTGCGGGCCAACGGCACTCCGGGCGTGCTACAGAACAGGCCGAGGCTAATCCCCGAGGTGGCGAACCGGGCCTCGGCGGCGGCCAGCGCGAGGTCGCACTGGGCGACCAGTTGGCATCCGGCCGCGGCGGTCAGGCCGTGCACCCGCGCGATCACCGGCTGCGGCAATCGGGTCAGATCCAGCATCAGGCGGGCGGTGCGCTCGAACATGCGTTGCGCCGCGCTCACGTCGGACAGGGCGCGCAGTTCGCCGAGATCGTGGCCGGCGCAGAAGGCGCGGCCGTTGGCGGCGATCACCACCACCCGCGCCGACCGGTCGTCGGCCAGCCCGGCGACCTCGGTCTCGAGTGCCGCGATCAGATCGCCGGACAGGGCGTTGAACTTGTCCGGCCGGTTCAGGGTCAAGGTGGCGATTCCGTCGGCGTCGTGGCGCAGGAGGGCGTTTGTCGTCATGGTCGATCCGCGGCTTTCATGGTCAGTCGGCGTCGACGAAAAGGAGTCCGCCATCGTCGTCGTCGCGGTTGACGAACTCCTCGTTGGCGATGATCGCGAGGTCGCGACGAGCCACCATGTAGGGTTCGTATTCCTTGTCGATTTCCACCAGGTGGTGGTGGAAGGCCTCGATGAGAAATTTCTGGAACATGGCGCGATCGGTGCCGGCCGGGTCGCTTTCGAAGCTGTCGCGAACCTTCAGCAGGTTGCCAATGATGGCATGGTGCGCGGCGCGGTGGGCGACGAGCCCCGGAAACCGCACCGCGGCCATCATCGATTCCTCGCGCGTGAAATGGTAGTCCGTGTAGTCAAGCAGCGCGTTGAGGATGCTGAGCACCGTCACGTACTGTTGCTCGTCGTCCACGGCGAAGGCGCCTTCGAGCTGCCTCATCAGGCTGATCAGCAGCTTGTGGTCGGTGTCCAGGCTATGGACGCCGACGCTGAAATCCGGTCTCCAATCCTCGAAGCGCATGCCCGCTCAAATCCCCGAGGCCCGTCCGTCGACGAACCATCCTGCCATACTACCCTATTGAACACGCCGGACGGATAATTCTCAATGCATTTCAAGCGGTCGTCGGTTGGTCACCCGGAGAGGCGCCGCGCGGGGGAGGGGATACCGGGCGCCGAATCATGCGATTGCCGAAAGGTATCATGATACCTGTTAGGTAAAAGGCTGAGTTGGCGGGGGAAATTTCGGTTGACAGGGGTTGGCGAATGACCATACTCGCGCCCCACGCGGACGCTCGGCGCCCGCCCGCAGTGCATTCGATTGAGCCATGTCCAGACAGACGGGACGCGCATGAAAACCTACTCCGCCAAGCCCGCCGAGGTGGCGCGCAAATGGTACGTGATCGACGCCGAGGGAATCGTCCTCGGACGTCTGGCCAGTATCGTCGCCATGCGCCTTCGCGGAAAGCACAAGCCGATCTATACGCCGCATATCGACTGCGGCGACAACATCATCGTCGTCAACGCCGACAAGGTGAAACTGACCGGCCGCAAGCGTGGCCGGAAGGTCTATTATCGCCACACCGGCCATCCGGGCGGCATCAAGTCGCGCACCGCCGGGCAGATCCTCGACGGGCAGTTTCCGGAACGTGTGTTCCAAAAGGCGGTGGAGCGGATGATCAGCCGCAATCCGCTGGGGCGTCAGCAGATGCGCAAGCTGCATGTCTACGCCGGCCCGGAGCATCCGCACGCCGCCCAGCAGCCGGAGGCACTCGACGTGGCGGCGATGAATCCGAAAAACACCGGGAGTGCCTGAGCATGGCCGAACAGACCAGGACCCTTGACGACCTGAAGACCCTTGCCTCGGCCGTTACTCCGACGGCACCGGGCGCGGCCGACGCGGAGCCGCGAACTCCGAAGGTGGATGCCCAGGGGCGTTCCTATGCCACGGGCAAGCGCAAGAACGCCATCGCGCGGGTGTGGGTCAAGCCGGGGGTCGGCCGGATCACCGTCAACGACCGCGATCTGGAGACCTATTTCGCGCGCCCGGTGCTGCGGATGCTGATCCGGCAGCCCTTCGAGGCCGCCAACCGCAAGGATCAGTTCGACGTCGTGTGCACGGTCTCGGGCGGCGGCCTGTCGGGTCAGGCCGGCGCGGTGCGTCATGGCATCTCCAAGGCACTGACCCTGTTCGAGCCGGATCTGCGCGGAGTCCTCAAGCGGGGCGGCTTCCTGACCCGCGACTCGCGCGTCGTCGAGCGCAAGAAGTACGGCAAGGCCAAGGCCCGCCGGAGCTTCCAGTTCTCCAAACGGTAGACCGCTCGGATCGTCGGGATGTCGAGTCTGGAAGGGGCGCGCCACGCGGGGCGCCCTTTTCGCATTCGAAATTAAGCCGGGACACTCCCTTACGGTTTCTCGCCATGCTGAGGGACGGTGAGCCATTAATATTACGGGATTTCAAGAAGATCGCAGACGCTAGAGACCGAGCGAACTGGAATAGCGGTCTCATTTATTTTGGAGGCAATCTCTACGAACTGTTTAACAGAGCATCCGAATCTTGATGGTGTTTCTGAGACATCGTGCGTATACAAAATCAACCATCCATCTTGTTCCTGAGTAATTTGGAGCAATTCGTCGATCTTCGCGTCGTCGATTGGGCTGTACAGTCTGTTAGCTTTTAGGCGATTGAGATCAGTCGGCCCTGAATTGACGCCAGGCTCAATGGTTCGCATTGTTCTAAATCGTCCACTTAAGTAATTCAATGATACAGGATCATAAGATCCATATGGAAATGAGAATTGCTTAACGCCTTTCAATCTCGCTAAAAACTGCTCACTCATATCGTATTCTTCTGCCAAGGTCGTTCGGGTTGAACAGGCGCAATCAATATGTGAAAATGTGTGATTGCCTACTTCATGGCCTTCACTCGACAAGTCAGCAAGCGCGCCGTTTGAAACAATTTTACCGACTTCCGTTTCCATACCTATCATTCCGGGTGCCAAATAAAACGTTCCATGCCACCCGTATTCTCTAATGATACGGCTCGCGATTAGAGCGGATGAGGTCGGAAAATCGTCAAAAGTAATTGAAACTACGCCGCCCGGAATTTTGATATCCCACATTTTCCGGTTAAACAATCTATAAATTCGACGGTAAATTGCCGCTTGTATGTGCTTGTGATTCATTTTTTTGCCTTATATTTCTTGGACCATTTAATTAGGCTACTTCTTGTCCACACAAGAGTTGCACAAACTGGCTGATACGTACCTTCTTCGTAAAGCTTTCTGCGCGTTGGTGATCGTGTTATTGCCCTTTCGGTGTGG
>JANQIL010000129.1 GCA_028282245.1 Magnetospira sp. | reverse complement strand
TGGCCGGGGTGGTGCTCGCCGAATCCGAATACCGGCACGCCCTGGAAACCGGCATCGAGCCGTTCAAGGGCCTCCTGCTCGGCCTGTTCTTCATGTCGGTGGGGATGTCCGTCGATTTCGCCCTGGTCGCCGAGGAACCGACCTCCATCCTCGCCCTGACGGCCGGGCTGTTGGCGATCAAGCTGGTGATCTTCTATCTTCTCGGACGCGCCTTCCGGCTGCCCGGCGACGGCAGCCGGCTGTTCGCCCTCATCCTCGCGCAGGGCGGCGAGTTCGCGTTCGTCGTGTTTCAGTTCGCGACCACCGAAGGAACGATCCCGGCCGCCGTGGCCGACCGCTTCATCGTCGTCGTCGCGCTGTCGATGGCGATGACCCCGCTGCTTCTGGTCGCCCACGATCACATCGCGGCCCGCCTGCGGGCGCGCGCCACGGCGGCGCCGAGCCACGACGCCATCGAATCCGGAGAAGCGCCGGTGATCATCTTCGGGTTCGGCCGTTTCGGGCAGGTGATCGGCCGGCTGCTCGACGCGGCCGGCATCGAAACCACGGTGCTCGACAACGACCCCGACCACATCGAGGTGCTGCGCCGGTTTGGGCACAAGGTGTTCTACGGCGACGCCTCGCGTCTCGACCTGATCGAGGCGGCCGGGGCGAAGGAGGCCCGGCTGTTCATCATCGCCATCGACGACACCGACAAGACGGTCGAGGTGGCGCGGCTGCTGCGCGAGCGATTCCCGGACACGACGATTCTGGCCCGCGCCCGCAACCGCAACCACGTCTTCGAACTGATGAACGTCGGGGTCGACGCGTTCCGCCGCGAGACCTTTGATTCGGCCCTCGCCCTTGGTCGCCAGGCGCTGGTCGAACTGGGGCTCCACCCGACCGAGGCGCGGCGCACGGCGCTTGCCTTCGCCGGTCACGACGAGGAATACCTGCTCGAAGCCTACGCCCTGCGCGGCGATGAACAGTCGCTGATTTCCCTGGCCCGCCAGTCGCGGGCCGACCTGGAGGATCTTCTGCGCAACGAGCGCAGCGAGCGGGAAGCGGTGCGCGACGCCGAGTGGGGCGTCTGAGCGATCAGTCAGGGTTCGCGGCTCTTGCCGTCCTTTTCCAGGGCCTGCAGGTAGGCGGCCCAAATCTCGTCCTGGCGCATCCCGAAATCGTACAGGGTTTCCCAGGAATAGATGCCGGTATCGTGCAGGTCGTCGAACTTGATGGTGATGCCGTAGTTGCCGACCGGGCTGACGTCGATGATTCCCACGTGGCGGCGTCCGGCGATCAGGGTCTTCTGGCTGGGGTCGTGGCCCTGAACCTCGGCCGACGGGCTTTCGACCCGCAGCAACTCGGCCGGCAGACGGAAGCTCTTGCCGTCGTCGAAATCGATTTCCAGGATTTTTTCGTCGCGCTTGACGCGAATCTCGGTCGGCGCGTGCCGGGTTCCGAACTGCTGACTCATGCGTTGTCCTCCTCCAACGACCGCGCCTCGTCCGCCAGCATGATCGGAATACCGTCGCGGATCGGATAGGCCAGCCGCGCCCGATCGCTGATCAACTCCTGGTGCTCGGCGTCGTACCGAAGGGGACCCTTGGTCACCGGACAGACCAGGATTTCCAGCAGTTTCGGGTCGACGGTTCGTTCGGCCATAAGTGTTCACTCCTATGTGAGGCGCGCCTCGCGGCGTTTCAATGTCGGGTTCCGGCGCTCGGCGGCATGCCGTCGGTCTGCCGCGCCGCCATGTCGAGCAGAGCGGTCAGCAAGGCGCCGCGCTCGCTCAGGTCGCGCGCCTCGAGCAGCGCCTGCTTGTCGTCCGGCGCGAAGGGCAGCCCCATGGCCAACTGGTTGACCAGGATCTCGTCGGCGATGCCGTCCACCGAGTCCCAATCGATACGCATGGCGCGCGCCTCGCCGAAGCCGCGCAACGCCCCGAGCACCGCCGCGCGGTCGATCCCGCCGCCATCGGATCTGGCCATGTCGCCCTGATACGGGTCGTAGTCCGCGTGGCCGAGCCGGTAGCCGCCGGGGGTCGTGTGGTCCTCGCCGAGCCGGAACCGGCAGATGCCGGACAGGGTAATCAGCAGCCGCCCGTCCTGGGTTTCCTGAAACGCGGTGACGCGGCCGGCGCAGCCAACCCGGCGCAACGGCACCTGATCGGCCACCGGATCGGATTGCGCGGTCTCCGGTTGCAGGACGCCGATCATCCGGCTGGCGCCCAGGGTGTCGAGGACCATGCCGAGATAGCGCGGCTCGAACACGTTGAGCGGCAGTTCGGCGCCCGGCAGCAGCAGCACCCCGTCGAGCGGAAACAGCGACAGCGATCTCGGCAGGTTTCCAAACGAACAGGCAAAGGGTGAATCGGCCATCGGCGGACGCCCGATCAGGAAAACAGCAGAGTGGACAACCGACGCCGCGCCGCGACCGTGGTCGGGTGGGCATGGCCGACCGCCTCGAAGATCTTGATCAACTGCTTGCGCGCCGCCTCGTCGCTCCACGTCCGGTCGCGGCGGATCAGTTCCAGCAGATGCTCGATGGCATCGGCCGGCCGGTTCGCCGCATACAACGCGTTGGCGAGATCGAACCGACCCTGCATATCGTCCGGATCGGCCTCCAGACGGGCCGCCAGCGCCGCGGTATCGCCGCCGTCCAGTCGGGCCAGGTCGAGGGCCGAGCGCGCGGCCTCGAGTTCGGGGGTCAGCTTCAGCTTGTCGGGCAGGCCGTCGAGGAGCCGTTGCGCCGCCTCCAGCTCGCCGGCCGCCAGCAGGGCGCGGGTCAGGCCGGCCAGGGCCGCGCGGTTTTCCGGTTCCTGGGCCAGGATCTGATTGTAGAGCGCGCCGGCGGACTGCGTGTCTCCGCTCTCAAGGGCCGCCGCGGCGTCCTCCAGGGCCAGATCGAGGGGCGACTGGGCGCCCCCGGTCAGGCGGTCGACGAAGGCGCGGATCTGACTTTCCGGCAGCGCGCCCTGGAAGGCGTCGACCGGCTGACCGTTCACGAAGGCATAGACGGTGGGCACCGACTGGATGCGCATCTGCGCCGCCAGATCCTGATTGCGGTCGATGTCGACCTTGACCAGGCGTACCGCGCCGCCCATCTGGCGGACCACCTTTTCAAGGATCGGGGTCAGGGTCTTGCAGGGGCCGCACCAGGTGGCCCAGAAATCGACCAGCACCGGCACCTGGCGCGACGCCTCGATCACGTCCTTCACGAAGGTCGCGGTGTCGGAGTCCTTGATCAGACCGCCTGCCGGGCCAGCCGCCGCGCCGCCGCCATTCACCAACAGTTCCATGTTCGTCCCTTATCGGTTCGAGAGGTCAGGGTTGATCTGAAGATGGCCGGTCGCGCCGGCCCTCGCAAGCCCGCAAACGGATTTTGTGACGGGCCGTCGGCCGGCCGTCGGAGAATCGGCCGAATGCCGTCACCCCCATGACGGCCCGACGAAGAAAGGCGCCATTCCAGGCGGCGCGGTCGCCGGTTTCGTGGACGGGGCGCGCGGCTGCGCGGTCGTTCAGATTCCAAATTCCTTGAAGAAATCGTTTCCCTTGTCATCGACCACGATGAAGGCGGGGAAATCGGCCACCTCTATTTTCCAGATCGCCTCCATGCCCAGTTCGGGATAGGCGATACACTCCATTTTCTTGATGCAGTCCTGGGCCAGCCGCGCCGCCGGCCCGCCGATCGATCCCAGATAGAAGCCGCCGTGCCTTTGGCAGGCCTCGGTAACGGCGGCCGAGCGGTTGCCCTTGGCCAGCATGACCATGGAGCCACCGCGCGCCTGGAACAGGTCCACGTAGGAATCCATGCGCCCGGCCGTGGTCGGCCCGAACGACCCGGCCGCGTAGCCCTGCGGCGTCTTGGCCGGACCGGCGTAGTAGACCGGATGATTGCGAAAGTAGTCGGGCAGCCCCTGGCCGGCGTCGACCAGTTCCTTCAGCTTGGCGTGCGCGATGTCGCGCGCCACCACCAGGGTTCCGGTGAGACTGAGACGGGTCTTCACCGGATACCTGGACAATTCGGCCCGCACCTGATCCATGGGCTTGTCGAGGTCGATCCGCACCACCTCGCCGCCCAGGCCGTCGTCGGTCACCTCGGGCAGATACTTGGCGGGGTCGTTCTCCAGGTCTTCCAGGAACACCCCGTCGGCGGTGATTTTGGCGCGGATCTGGCGATCGGCCGAGCACGACACGCCGAGCCCGACCGGGCACGACGCCCCGTGGCGCGGCAGTCGAACCACGCGCACGTCATGGCAGAAATACTTGCCGCCGAACTGGGCGCCGATGCCCATGTCGCGGGTCATCCGAAGAATTCTGGCCTCCCACTCCAGGTCGCGGAAGCCGTGTCCATAATCGTCCCCGGCGGTGGGCAGGTGGTCGAGATATCGGGCGGAGGCCAGCTTGACCGTCTTCAGGGTGTACTCGGCCGAGGTGCCGCCGATGACCACGGCCAGATGATAGGGCGGACAGGCGGAGGTGCCGAGGGTGCGGAGTTTCTCATCCAGGAAACGGGCCAGGGACTCCTCGTTGAGTAGCGCCTTGGTCTGCTGGAACAGGAACGTCTTGTTGGCCGAACCGCCACCCTTGGCCATGAACAGGAAGTCGTAGCTGTCGCCCTCGGTCGCGTGGATCTCGATCTGGGCCGGCAGGTTGCTGCCCGTGTTCGCCTCGACGAACATGTCGCGGGGCGCCACCTGCGAGTACCGCAAATTGGTTTCCCGGTAGGTGCGCGCCACACCCTCGGCGAGGGCCGCCATGTCGTCGCCGCCGGTCCACACCTGCTGTCCCTTCTTGCCGAGCACCACGGCGGTGCCGGTATCCTGGCACATGGGCAACACCCCGGCGGCCGAGATATTGGCGTTCTTGAGCAGGTCGAGGGCCACGAAGCGATCGTTGTCGGAAGCCTCCGGATCATCGAGGATGGCCCTCAACTGGGCCAGATGGCCGGGGCGCAGCAGATGCGCGCAATCGACCATCGCCCGCGCCGCCAGTTCGGTGAGCACCGACGGGTCCACCCGGACCACGGGCTGGCCATCGAACCACGCCGTCCGAACGCCGTCCAGGTCGAGCCGCCGGTAGGGCGTGTCATCGGCACCGGGTTGCAGGATGTCGTGGGGGCTGGAACGGGTCATCGCAGCGTCTCCTGGAGATGATGAGCCGGATGGGTCGCATCGAACGGGTCGTGCCGTCCGGCCTCACTTTTTGCGGAAGGTGTCGAGCGCGACCACGTTGCTGTCGCCCTTGGGATCATCCGGATCGGCCGCTTCCGCCAGATCCGCCTCGTCGGCGCCGTTGGCCAGGGTTTCGCCGACCTCGCCGCCATCCAATTCAACCCGAAGCTGGAGACCGAACTTCACCGACGGATCCGCGAACGCGACAATGGCCGAGAACGGAATATACAGACGTTCCTTGCGGCCGTTGAAGGTCAGGGTCACGGCGCAGGACTCCTCGGTCACGTCCAGGTCCCAGAAGCGGTTCTGAAGCACGATGGTCATGTCGTCCGGATACTGCGCCTTCAGATAGTCGGGAATACGCACCCCGGGGAAGCCGGTCTGAAAGGTGACGTAGAAATGATGTTCCCCTGGCAGCCCATGGAAGGCGGTGTGCTCCAGGGCCCGGCGGACGACCTGACGCAACGCCTCCTCGATCCAGCGATCGTAGCGAAGGGGGTCCCCTTCCATCATGTTTGTCCGTTTTTCGTCAGCGATTCGATGACGCCGATTATGGCACGCCCCACCGATCGAAATAAAGTGGGAGGCTTCTGTTGCCAGGTGCCTCCCGAACCCCGTTGCTACCGCCTATTAAGCGGCAACAGCAAATGCCTCGTTGTCGTTGGCATTTGTAATATTAGCCCGATCACGGTGGTGCCATGCCGGACGAAAGCGTGATCTTTACTACGCGCGTCGATCCTGTTTCGCCCCCGCCGACCGTTCGCGCCATGGCGAATGGTGGAGGCGCCGGGTACCGCCCCCGGGTCCGCTACGCTTATTCCATCAAGCGTTTATCGTCATAGTCGGTGTCCCGACTCCTTCAATATAGTCTCTGCCGCGGGTCCTGCAAAGACACAAACGAACACCAGGGCAACGGATGACCAGTTCGCCCTGAACGCGACCGAGAACCGGCGTCGCCTCGCCATGTCCACATTTCTCGGCTCTTGATGGGGCATGCCTTGGCGCGCCCCCGCGACGCACCGGCCGGCCCCGGCCGAGCCGCCTTGGAATCGCCACGGACTCGGGTGGTCCCGGGGTGGAACACAACATATTTGCGCATGGTTTCTTTGGAACACTAAATATCGTGACGTTCGGAGCGGTACAACCGGACCAAAACCCAAGAAAAACCAAGTGGTACCATTGACTCCCATACCTCACCATGATATCCCAAATATGCGCAATTCGACGCTGGACAAATTCTGGATTGCGAGGGTCGAACGGCGTCCCGGGGACGTCAACGAGCACCCCGCGACACCGTGGAACCGGGCAGGCGTGAGGACAGGGCGAGAGGACGGACGGCATGGCGCCGTTGATCGGTCGTCATATCAACAAGATCGACAGGAAGGGACGGGTCTCCGTTCCGAAGTCGTTCCGTGACGCCTTCGCCGGACAGGAATTTCCCGGGATCTACGTGTTCCCATCGTTCAAGGCCGAGACGCTGGAAGCCTGCGGAAGCGCGTACATGTCCTGGCTGGCCAAGAGCGTGGACGACCTCGACCTGTTTTCCAACGAGCAGGACGAACTGGCCGCGATCATTCTGGAAAACGCCCATCCCCTTGGCTTCGATCCCGAGGGCCGGGTGACCCTGCCGAGGGAACTGCTCGACTACGCCCATCTCGACACCCAGGCGGCGTTCGTCGGACGCGGCTCGCGGTTCCAGATCTGGGAGCCGGAGGCCCACGAGCGACAGCGCCGCGCCGCCTTCGAGAGCGCCCGCAAGCGGGGCGCCACCTTGAAGCTGCGACGCGGCGAGGCGGAGGCCGCGCCATGAGCCCGCCGCGCCCCGCCGACGCCGCGCCGCACGCCCCCGTCCTGCTCGCCGAGGTCGTCGCCGCCATCGCCCCGCGCGACGGCGGCGTCTACGTGGACGGAACGTTCGGCGCCGGCGGCTACAGCGCCGCCCTGCTTGCCGCCGCCCGCTGCCGGGTCTGCGCGATCGATCGCGATCCGGCGGCCATCGCGGAAGGAGCGCGACTGGAATCGCGCCACGGCGGCCGGTTGACCCTGGTCGATGGCCGATTCGGCGACATGCGCGCGCTGCTCGCCGCGCGGGGCATCGATGCGGTCGACGGAGTGACCCTCGATCTGGGCGTGTCGTCGATGCAGATCGACCAGGCCGAGCGGGGCTTCTCGTTCCGCCTCGACGGGCCGCTGGACATGCGCATGGGAGACACCGGTCCGACGGCGGCCGATCTCGTCAACACCCTCGGGGAATCCGACCTCGCGGACCTCATCCACCGCTACGGCGAGGAGCGCGCGGCACGACGCATCGCCCGCGCCCTGTGCGCGGCGCGCGCGGAGGCCCCCATCGAGACCACCGGCCGGCTGGCCGGCATCGTTCGCCGCGCGGCCGGCCGGCCGGGCGATCGCATCGACGCCGCGACCCGCGCCTTCCAGGCCCTGCGCATCGCCGTCAACGACGAACTGGGCGAACTGGAACGGGGCCTCGGGGGCGCCGAATCCCTGCTGGCGCCGGGCGGACGTCTCGCCGTGGTCTCCTTCCACTCCCTGGAGGACCGGGCGGTCAAGACCTTCCTCGGGCTGCGCAGCGGCGGTGGCGGTCGGCCGTCGCGCCACGCCCCGCCGGCCGTCGAAAATCGCCCGGAGCCGACCTTCCGGCTCCCGGGTCGCGGCGCCACGAAGCCAAGCGCCGCCGAAATCGACCGCAACCCACGCGCCCGCTCGGCCCGCCTGCGGACCGCCGAGCGAACCGCCGCGCCGCCCTGGCCGGACCGCCGGGCGGCATGAGGAGGCCGAACCGATGACCCGAACGTTGACCGTGATCGGCCTGTTTCTGGCGATTTCCATCAGCCTTGCCCTGTTCCAGCTCAAGTACCGGGTGCAGGATCTGGAATCCGATATCCGGACGCTGGAACAGACCATCCGCAGCGAGCGCGAGGCGATCCATGTCCTGAAGGCGGAGTGGAGCCATCTTAACGATCCGTCGTTGCTGCGCGTCCTGGCGGCGCGCCACCTGGATCTTGCGCCGATGCGGACGACCCAGTTGGCGCGCTGGGACGACGTGGCCACGGCAAACGACACGAAGCCCGACCCGCCAACGTTGACGATGACCACCGTCGCCGCCTTGCGCATGCCATCCGCCAAGCCTCGGCGGCCGGAGGCCTGGCTGACCAGGACCCGCGCCGCGCTTGACTCGGTCGATCCGGGAGACCGCCGATGAGCCCGCGCCGCGCCGTTCCGCCATCCGCCGCCGCCCTCGGCAGCGCCGCGCAGGTGCGCCGCGAGGCTCTGCGTCGCGATGCCCTGCGCACCGGGCGGTCGCGCCTGTTGATCGCCGGCGCCGTGTTCGCGGCGGCCTTCACGGTGGTCGCCGGGCGGGCCACCCAACTGGCCCTGGCCGAAACCGGCCAACACGCCCCGACCGCGCAGTCGGACGCGGCGGCCGTCGAGGCCCCGGTGTCGCGGGCCGAGATCGTCGACCGCAACGGCGTGGTGCTGGCGACCAGCCTGCCCACCGCGTCCCTGTACGCGGATACCCGGCAGGTTCCGGATCCGAGGGAGTCGGCCCGTCGCCTGGCCACGGCATTGCCGGACGCCGATCCGGCGCTGTTGGCCGAGAAGCTCGCGTCCGGGCGCAGCTTCGTGTGGCTGCACCGCAACTTGACGCCGCACCAGCAGTACGAGATCAACCGGCTGGGAATTCCCGGCCTGTCGTTCCGCCGGGCCGAGCGCAGGGTCTATCCGCAGGGGCCGCTGGCCGCCCATGTCCTGGGCATGACCGACATCGACGGGCACGGCATCGCCGGGGTCGAGGGCTTTTTCGACGACCGTCTGCGCACCACCCACGCGCCCCTCGCCCTGTCCATCGATATCCGGGTGCAATCGATGCTGCGCGACGGATTGGCCCGCGCGATGGCCGAGTTCGGAGGCATCGGCGCCGCCGGCCTGGTGCTCGACGCGCGCGACGGCGAACTGCTGGCCCTCGTCTCGCTGCCCGATTTCGACCCCAACGCGCCCTCGGACTCGCCGGTCGACAGCCTGTTCAACCGGGTGACCAAGGGCGTCTACGAAATGGGCTCCACGTTCAAGCTGTTCACCGCCGCGATGGCCCTGGACAGCGGCACCGTGAACATGGCCAGCGGCTACGACGCCTCCGAGCCGATCCGCGTCGCCCGCTTCACGATCCGCGACTTCCACGGCGAGAACCGCTGGCTGTCGGTGCCGGAGATCATCGTTCACTCGTCCAACATCGGGGCCGCCAAGATGGCGCTCGACGTGGGCACCCGGACGCAGCGCGAGTACCTCGGCCGGCTCGGCCTGCTCGCCAAGGCAAGCCTGGAACTGCCCGAGATCGGATCGCCGCTGGTGCCCGACCGCTGGCGCGACATCAACACGATGACGATTTCGTTCGGTCACGGCATCGCGGTGACGCCGTTGCAGGTGGCGGTCGGCGTCGCCGCCCTGGTCAATGATGGCGCGACGCGGCCGGCCACGCTGCTGAGGACCGACCGGGCGCCGGACGCCGGGCGGCGAGTGGTTTCCGAGCGCACGTCGCGGCAGATCCGCGACCTGATGCGGCTGGTGGTCGAGCACGGCACCGGCCGGAACGCCGCGGTGCCCGGCTACCTGGTCGGTGGCAAGACCGGCACCGCCGAGAAGCAGGACGGCCGGCGCTATCGCCGCGACGCCCGCCTGGCGTCCTTCGTCGGCGCCTTCCCGCTCGACGATCCGCGCTTCGTCGTGCTGGCGATGATCGACGAGCCGAAGGGTCGCAAGCACACCCTCGGGTTCGCCACCGGCGGCTGGGTGGCGGCGCCGGTGGTCGGCGAGGTGATCCGCCAACTGGCCACGCTGTACGGGATCGCGCCCGACCCGGCGCTGCTCGACCGCGACGCGGTGGGCGGAGGGACCCGCCTTGCGTCTTATTGATCTGTTCGAGGGAATGGCCCTGGCAATGCCGGCAACCGACCACGCGAACATCGAGATCACCGGGCTGACCTGCGATTCGCGGCGGGTCGCCCCGGGGTTTCTGTTCGCCGCCCTGCCCGGCGCGCGGACCGACGGGCGCGCCTTCATCGGCGAGGCGCAGCGGCGCGGGGCGGTCGCCGTGCTGGCGCCACCCGGACCACTGCCGGACGACGTCCGACCCGGACTCGCCCGTGTGTTCGATCCCGAGCCCCGCCGCCGCTACGCCCTGCTGGCGGCGCGCCTGCATCCGGGGCAACCGGAAACGATCGCCGGCGTGACCGGCACCAACGGCAAGACCTCGGTGGTCGCCTTCGCGCGCCAGATCTGGGACCGTCTGGGACATTCGGCGGCCAGTCTCGGCACCCTCGGGGTCCAGTCGCCGACCATCCGGCGCGACGGCGGCCTGACCACGCCCGACCCGACCGATCTGCACGAGCTGCTCGATTCGCTGGCCGGATCGGGAGTCGACCGTCTGGCTTTGGAAGCCTCCAGCCACGGCCTCGATCAATTCCGCCTCGACGGGGTACGGATCGTCGCCGCCGGGTTCACCAACCTGAGCCGCGACCACCTGGACTACCACGCCGACCTGGATGCCTACATGGCCGCCAAGGCACGCCTGTTCGACGCCGTGATGGCACCCGGCGGAACGGCGGTGCTGAACGCCGACACGGCGCCGTTCGGGCCCCTTTCGGACATCTGCGCGCGGCGCGGTCACGCCGTCCTGTCCTATGGGATCAAGGGACGGGATTTACGCTTGACCGGCCAGACCGCCGACGCCGACGGCCAGACGCTGCATCTGAGCGTTCTCGGCCGCGTGATGACCGTCCGCCTGCCGTTGGCCGGCGCGTTCCAGGCCGCCAACGCCCTGTGCGCGCTTGGCCTGGTCATCGCCACGGGCGGCGATCCGGTCGCCGCGACCGCCGCCCTGCACCGCCTGGAGGGAGTCCCCGGACGCCTGCAACGGGTCGCCACCCACCCCGGCGGCGCCCCTGTCGTCGTCGATTACGCGCACACCCCGGACGCCCTGCAAGCGGCCCTGGACGCGCTCCGCCCCCATGTCACCGGACGCCTGTGGCTGGTGTTCGGCTGCGGCGGCGATCGCGATCGCGGCAAGCGCCCCCGGATGGGCGCCCTGGCGGCCCGCCTGGCCGATCGCGTGATCGTCACCGACGATAACCCGCGCGGCGAGGATCCGGCCGAAATCCGCGCCGAAATCCGCGCCGCCTGTCCGGACGCCCTGGATATCGGCGACCGCGCCGCCGCCATCGCGCGGGCCGTGGACGACCTGCGGGCCGGCGATCTGCTGCTGATCGCCGGCAAGGGCCATGAGCGCGGTCAGATCGTCGGCGACACCGTGCATCCGTTCGACGACGCCGGAGAGGTGCGCCGCCTGCTCGACCGGGAGACGTTCCAATGACTCCGACCGATCGGCCGATCCTGTGGACCGCCGCCGAGGCGGCCGAAGCCACCGGCGGTGGCGGCGGCGCCGACTGGACGGCCTCCGGCGTATCCATCGACAGCCGCGACATCACGCCGGGCGATCTGTTCATCGCCCTGGAAGGCCCCCGGTTCGATGGACACGACTACGTGGCCGACGCCCTGGCCAGGGGAGCGGCGGCGGCGCTGGTGGCGCGGCGCCCGGATCGGGTCGACGCCGAGGCGCCGCTGCTCGTCGTGGGCGACACCTTCGACGCCCTCTACGACCTGGGCCGGGTGGCCCGCGACCGCACCACGGCCCGGGTGATCGCGGTCACCGGCAGCGTCGGCAAGACCGGGATCAAGGAGGCGCTGCGCCTGATGCTCGGCGATCAGGCACCGACCCTGGCCAGCCTGGCCAGCCTCAACAACCACTGGGGCGTGCCGTTGACCCTCGCCCGGCTGCCGCGCGACGCCGCCTACGCGGTGGTCGAGATGGGCATGAACCATGCCGGCGAGTTGACCCCCCTGAGCCGTCTGGCGCGCCCGCACGTCGCCATGGTGACCACGATCGAGTCGGTCCACGCGGCGCATTTCGATTCGGTGGAGGCGATCGCCGACGCCAAGGCCGAGATCTTCGCCGGGCTGGAACCCGGCGGCATCGCCGTTCTCAACCGCGACAATCCGCGATTCGGCCGCCTCGCCGAGGCGGCCCGCGCGGCCGGGGTCGAACGCATCGTCGGGTTCGGCGGCGGCGCCGACTCCGAGGCCCGGCTGCTGACCGCCGATCCGGAGGACGGCGGCTGGCGGGTGACCGCCCAGATCGGACCGACCCTGCTGGCCTACCGGGTCCCCCTGGCGGCCCGCCATTGGGCGCTCGGTTCGGTCAGCGCGCTTGCCGCCGTGGTGGCGGTGGGGGCCGATCCGCACCGCGCCGCCGCGACCCTGGCCGACCTCGTCGCGCCGCCGGGACGCGGCCGAATGATCGAGATCGGACTCGGCGACGGCCGCCTGCGGGTGATCGACGAGAGCTACAACGCCAGCCCGGTGGCGGTGGCGGCGGCGCTCGACGTGCTGGGCCGCCATCGACCGGATGGCGCCGGCCGGCGAATCGCGGTGCTCGGCGACATGCTGGAATTGGGCGACCGCTCGTCCGATCTGCATGGCGACCTCGCCGGGCCGTTGGAAAGCGCCGCGATCGATCTGGTGTTCACGGTCGGCCACGAGATGGAAACCCTTTGGAACCGCCTCCCGGCCACCCGGCGTGGCGGCCACGCCGCGACCGCGCGCGATGTTCTGCCATTGGTGGTCGGCGCGGTGCGCCCGGGGGACGTGGTGATGGTTAAGGGATCGCGCGGCATGCGCACCGATCGGATCGTCGAGGTACTTCGCGGATTGGACGGCGTGGCGCCCGACCGCCGGGTCAACGGGGAATAGGAGCCGATCCATGCTGTATAATCTCCTGTTCCCGATGGCCGATCAGATCGCCGTCCTGAACTTGTTCAAATACCTGACCTTCCGGGCCGGCGGCGCGATGATGACGGCGCTCCTGGTCGCCTTCCTGCTCGGCCCGCGCCTGATCAGCCTGCTGCGCAGCCGTCAGAGCAGCGGCCAGCCGATTCGAGAGGACGGGCCGGAAAGCCACCTGCTGACCAAGCGCGGCACCCCGACCATGGGCGGCTTCCTGATCCTCGCCGCGCTGTCGGTGGCCACCCTGTTGTGGGCCGATCTCACCAACGGCTACATCTGGGCGGTGCTCGGGGTGACCGTCGGGTACGGAACCATCGGGTTCCTCGACGACTATCTGAAGGTCAGCCAGAAGCACCACGGTGGCCTGCCCGGCCGTCTGAAACTGGTCCTTCAGATCGCCATCGGCATCGCCGCCGCGCTTTGGGTCGTCAAGATGCTCCCCGATCCGCTGTCGACCACCCTCGCGGTGCCGTTCTTCAAGGACGTGCTGATCAACCTCGGCTGGTTCTTCGTGCCGGTGGCGGTGTTCGTGATGATCGGCGCCTCCAACGCGGTCAACCTGACCGACGGCCTGGACGGGCTGGCGGTTGGGCCGGTGATGATCGCCGCCATGGTGTTCGCGGTGGTCGCCTATTTGGTCGGCCATCAGGTGTTCGCCTCCTACCTGCAACTGCACGCGGTGCCGGGGGCCGGCGAGCTGGCGGTGTTCTGCGCCGCCCTGGTCGGCGCCGGGCTGGGGTTCCTATGGTTCAACGCGCCGCCCGCCGCCGTGTTCATGGGCGACACCGGTTCTCTGGCCCTGGGCGGAGCGCTCGGCTCGGTGGCCGTGGTCACCAAGCACGAGTTGGTGCTGGCCATCGTCGGCGGCCTGTTCGTGCTGGAGACCGTCTCGGTGATCGTCCAGGTGACGTCGTTCAAGCTGACCGGCAAGCGGGTGTTCCGAATGGCGCCGCTGCATCACCACTTCGAGAAGAAGGGCTGGGCCGAGCCGACCATCGTGATCCGGTTCTGGATCATCGCCGTGGTCCTGGCCCTGGCCGGTCTGTCCACGTTGAAACTGCGGTGAGGCGGCGTCGATGGTCCCGATAGCGGCCTATGCGGATCGGACGGTCGCGGTGCTCGGCCTCGGGCGGGCCGGACGGGCCGCCGCGCGCGCCCTCGTCGCCGGTGGCGCCCGGGTCGTCGCGTGGGACGACGCGGCGGCGGCGCGCGAGGGGCCGCCGGCCGGCGTCGACCTGCGCGACCCGACCCGGTGGGCCTGGGCCGACATCGCCGCCCTGGTGCTGAGTCCCGGGATCCCGCACCGCCATCCGGCACCTCATCCGGCGGCGGCGGCGGCGCGCGCGCATCGGGTTCCCATCGTCGGCGAGGTGGAATTCCTGTGGCGGGCCTGTCCGGACGCCCTTTACGTCGGGATCACCGGCACCAACGGCAAGTCGACCACCACCAGCCTGATCGGGCACATCCTCGAACTGGCCGGGCGGCGGATCCAAGTGGGCGGCAACCTCGGGGTTCCGGCGCTCGACCTGGAGCCCCTGGCCGGCAACGGGGCCTACGTGCTGGAAATGTCGTCGTTCCAGCTCGAACTGCTGCATACCGCCCGTTTCGACGTGGCGGTCATGCTCAACATCGCGCCCGACCACCTGGACCGCCACGGCGGACTCGACGGCTACGTCGCCGCCAAGCGGCGCGTTTTCGATCGCCAGCCGATTGGCGGCGTCGCCATCGTCGGCATCGACGACGCCCTGTCGCGGCACATGTTCGACGACCTGCGTGGTCGCCCGGACGGCCGCCGGGTGATCGGGGTCTCCGGCCACGAGGAAATCGTCGACGGGGTCTACGTGGACAACGACGGATGGCTCTACGACGCCAGCTCGGTGCCGGCCCTGTGTCTGCGCGACCTGCGCGCCGTGCCTTCCCTGCCCGGCCTCCACAACGCCCAGAACGCCGCCGCCGCCGCCGCCGCGACCCGCGCCCTCGGCCTGGCGCCGCACCAGATTGGCGCCGGACTCGGCACCTTCCGGGGCCTGCCGCACCGCCAGGAACCGATCGCGCGGATCGGCGACGTGCTCTATGTCAACGACAGCAAGGCGACCAATCCGGACGCTGCGGCCCGCGCCCTCGGATCCTACGACGCGATCTATTGGATCGCCGGCGGCCGCCCCAAGGAGGGCGGCTTCACCGCCCTCGATCGCTGCCTGGCGGCGGTCCGCCACGCCTTCCTGATCGGCGAGGCGGCGCCCCTGCTGGCGACGCTGTTGGACGGCCGGGTGGCGGCGACGCCCAGCGGCGATCTCGTTTCGGCGTTGAGGGCGGCACATGCGATGGCGCAGGCCGACGGCGGCGGAAACGCCGTGGTGCTGCTGTCGCCGGCCTGCGCGTCGTTCGACCAGTTCCCGAACTTCGAGGCGCGCGGCGACACCTTCCGCCGCCTGGTGCATGACTTGGCGCGGGCCACGGAGACCGCATCATGAGCGCCCTGTCCCGCACCGACACCAGCCTGCTCGGCCGCTGGTGGTGGACGGTCGATCGCTGGTCGCTGCTCGCCGTCACCGCCCTGGTGGCGAGTGGGCTGGTGGTCGCGATGTCGGCGATGCCGCCGGCGGCCGAGCGGATCGGCCTCGACCCGTTCCATTTCACGCACCGTCAGTTCGTGTTCCTGCCGCTCGCCCTGCTGGTCGTGGCGGCGGTCTCGATGCTCGGTCCGCGCGGCGTCCGGCGACTGGCCTTGATCTGCCTGGGCATCGCCACCCTCGGCCTTCTGGTCACCCCGCTGATCGGACCGGAGATCAAGGGCGCCACCCGTTGGCTGTCGATCGGCGGCCTGTCGGTGCAGCCGTCGGAATTCGCCAAGCCGGGGTTCGCGGTGCTTGCCGCCTGGCTGTTCGCCGACTGGCGCGAACGCGGCGAGTTTCCCGGCCATTGGGCGGCGACCGCCCTGTTCCTGATGCTGGGCGGACTGCTGCTGTTGCAACCGGACGTCGGCCAGACGGTGTTGCTGGCGGCCGTCTGGGCGGTGATGTTCTTCGTCGCCGGAATGCCGGTCGCGGTGATGGCGACCCTCGGCGCGCTGTTCCTGGGCGGCGCCGTGGCGGCCTATTTCGTGTTCGACCACGTGCGGCTGCGCATCGACCGCTTCCTCGATCCGGAAGCCGAGGGCTATCAGGTGGCGCGGGCCCTCGAGGCCTTCCTGAATGGCGGCCTGTTCGGGCGCGGGCCCGGCGAGGGGCAGGTCAAGGAGCTTCTGCCCGACGCCCATTCCGATTTCGTGTTCGCGGTGGTCGGCGAGGAGTTCGGTCTCGTCGTCTGCCTGATTCTGGTCGCCCTGTTCGGCTTCCTGGTGTTGCGCGGATTCGCGCGGGCGCAGCGCGACGGCGACCTGTTCGCGCTGCTGGCGGTGACCGGACTGCTGACCCAGTTCGGCCTACAGGCATTGATCAACATGGCATCAACCCTCAATCTGGTGCCCCCCAAGGGCATGACCCTGCCGTTCCTGTCCTACGGCGGGTCGTCGGTGATGGCGCTGGCCCTCTGCATGGGCATGGTGCTGGCCCTGACCCGCCAGGGCGGCGGTCGCGGAGGCGTCCCATGATCCGGCGCCGCGATCCGATGATCCTGCTCGCCGCCGGCGGCACCGGCGGCCATGTGTTTCCGGCCGAGGCGCTGGCCGGGGAACTGCTGGCGCGCGGCCATCGGCTGGGTCTGGTCACCGACCGGCGCGGCGACGCCTACGGCGGCGCCCTTGGTCGGCTGCCGACCTATCGCGTTCTGGCCGCCGGGCTGGCCGGCCGTGGCTGGGCCGGCCGTCTCCTGGGGGCGACCGAGATGGGCCTCGGATTGATTCAGGCGCGCGCCCTGGTGGCCCGCCTGAGACCGGCGGTGACGGTCGGCTTCGGCGGCTATGCCTCGGTGCCGCCGGTGCTCGCCGCCGGCCTGGCCGGCCGGCCGGCGGTGATCCATGAACAGAACGCGGTGCTGGGGCGCGCCAACCGCTTGTTGTCGTCGCGCGTCGACCGCCTCGCCACCTCGTTCGCGCGCCAGGAAGGCCTGCCGGCGCGCCGGCGCGCCACCACCGTCCATACCGGCCTGCCGGTGCGCCCGGCCTTCATCGCGGGCCGCGACCGGCCCTATGCGCCGCCCGCCGCCGATGCCCCGCTGCGCCTGCTGGTGCTGGGCGGCAGCCAGGGCGCGCGGGTGTTCAGCGACGTGGTTCCGGATGCCCTGTCCAGACTGCCGGACCCCGTCCGGCGGCGCCTGGAGATCGTTCAGCAATGCCGTCCGGAGGACCTGGAGCGGGTCGCCGCCGTCTATGCCGCCCACGACGCGACGGCCGAACTGTCGGCGTTCTTCGACGACGTGCCGGACCGCCTGGCGGCCTGCCACCTGCTGATCGCGCGGGCCGGCGCCTCGACCATCGCCGAGGCGACCTGTGTCGGCCGGCCGGCGATCCTGGTGCCCTATCCGCATGCCGTCGACGACCATCAGACCCGCAACGCGCAGGCGGTCGACGAGGCCGGCGGCGGTTGGCTGATGCCGCAGGCGGCGTTCACCGCCAAGACCCTGGCCGAGCGACTGGGCGCCCTGGCCGCCATGCCGGAGGCGCTACGTCAGGCCGCCGACGCGGCGCGCGCCGCCGGTCGCCCGGACGCCGCCGCCCGGCTGGCGGACCTGGTGGAATCGCGGCTGGCCGCCGGTCGCCGCGCCGATCAGCAACGGAGACCGGCCGCATGAGAGCCCTGCCCCTCGATCTCGGAATCCTGCACTTCGTCGGCATCGGCGGCATCGGCATGAGCGGCATCGCCGAGATCCTGCACAATCTCGGCTATACGGTGCAGGGGAGCGACCTGAGCGAGAACGCCAACGTGCGGCGGCTGCGCGAGTTGGGAATCACGGTCCACGTCGGCCACGCGGTGGCCAACGTGGACGCGGCCCAGGTGGTGGTCGTGTCGTCGGCCGTCAAGCCGGACAATCCGGAGGTTGAAGCGGCCCGGGCGCGCCTGATCCCGGTGGTCCGGCGGGCCGAGATGCTGGGCGAGCTGATGCGTCTCAAGTGGTCGATCGCGGTCGCCGGCACCCATGGCAAGACCACCACCACGTCGCTCGTCGCGGCGGTGCTCGATGCCGCCGGAATCGATCCAACGGTGATCAACGGCGGCATCATCAACGCCTACGGCACCAACGCGCGGCTCGGCGACGGCGACTGGCTGGTCGCCGAGGCCGACGAGTCCGACGGCACCTTCCTCAAGCTGCCGTCCACCATCGCCGTGGTCACCAACATCGATCCCGAGCATCTCGACCATTACGGCTCGTTCGACCACCTGCGCGACGCCTTCGCGGCGTTCGTCGAGAACATTCCGTTCTACGGCTTCGCGGCCTTGTGCATCGACCACCCGGAGGTGCAGGCGATGATCCCTCGGGTGTCAGACCGCCGCATCGTCACCTACGGGTTCAGCCCGCAGGCCGACGTGCGGGCGACCGACGTCGTGTTCAGCCCCTCCGGCAGCCGCTTCACGGTCACCATCGCCGACCGGCTGGCCGCCGAGACGCGGGTTCTGGAGGAGCTTCGGATGCCCATGTTCGGAGCCCACAACGTTCAGAACGCCCTGGCCGCCGTCACCTTGGCCCACGAGATGAAGCTGTCCGACGACGTTCTGCGGCGCGCCCTGAACGAGTTCTCGGGGGTCAAGCGGCGGTTCACCCGCACCGGCGAGGTCGACGGCATCACGGTCATCGACGATTACGGCCACCACCCGGTGGAGATCGGCGCGGTCCTGAAGGCGGCCCGCGACGCCGCGCGCGGCAAGGTGATCGCGGTCGTGCAGCCGCACCGCTACAGCCGCCTGCGCGATTTGTTCGAGGAGTTCTGCACCTGCTTCAACGACGCCGACGCGGTATTGGTGGCCGACGTCTACGCGGCCGGCGAGGCGCCGATCCAGGGCGTGCACCGCAACCGCCTGGTGGCCGGGCTGCGCGAGCACGGGCATCGCCTCGTGATGCCGCTCAACGAGCCGACCGAACTGGCCGAGATCGTCAACGATCTGGCGCGTCCGGGCGATCTGGTGGTCTGCCTGGGAGCCGGCAACATCACCCAATGGGCGCACGATCTGCCGGATCAATTGGCGCGCCTGCGCTACGGCGAACCGGGAGGCAACGCGGCATGATGGCGGCGCCCAGCCGAACCGCCCTGATCGACCGCCTGCCGCCGGTGCGCGGTCGCCTGACCGCCGGCGCCGACCTGTCGCGGCTCACTTGGTTCAAGGTCGGCGGCCCGGCCGAGGTGTTGTTCCGGCCGGCCGACGAGGCCGATCTCGCCGCCTTCCTGGCCGGCTGCCCGGACGACGCGCCGCTGACCGTGATCGGCGCCGGATCCAACCTGCTGGTGCGCGACGGCGGAATCCCGGGAGTGACCATCCGCCTGGGCCGTGGATTCGGGGACATCGTGCCCGAGGGCCGCCAGATCGCCGCCGGGGCGGCGGCGCTCGACCTCAACATCGCCCTCGCGGCGCGCGACGCCGGACTGGATGGGCTGGCGTTCCTGTCCGGCATTCCGGGTACCCTGGGCGGCGCCCTGCGCATGAACGCCGGCGCTTATGGTTCGGAGATCAAGGATGTCCTGGTCGACGTCCGGGCCATCGACCGGTCCGGGCGGACGCACGAGGCTTCGGCGGCCGATCTGGAGTTCGGCTACCGGCGCTGCGGCGCGCCCGAGGATTGGCTGTTCGTCGGCGCCATCCTGCGCGGCGTCCCGGGGGACCGCGCCGCCATCGCCGCGCGGATGGAAGGCATCAAGCGGGCGCGGGGCGAGACCCAGCCGACCGGCGCGCGGACCGGCGGCAGCACCTTCGCCAACCCACCCGGCGCCCGGGCCTGGGAATTGATCGACCGCGCCGGCTGTCGAGGCCTGGCGCGGGGCGGCGCGGCGGTATCGGAGAAGCACTGCAATTTCCTGATCAACACCGGCGCGGCGACGGCGGCCGACCTGGAAGGGCTCGGCGAGGAGGTGCGGCGGCGCGTGATGGCGGCGACCGGGGTCGACCTGCGCTGGGAAATCCGGCGTGTCGGCGTCGCCGCCGATACGGTTCCGAGGGAGGTGCGCCGATGAGCCGGACGAAACACGTCGCCGTCCTGATGGGGGGCTGGTCGGCCGAGCGCGAGGTGTCGCTGGTCAGCGGCGCGGCGGTCAGCAAGGCCCTCAAGCAATCCGGCTATCGGGTCACCGCGATCGACGTGCAGCGCGACATGGGGGCCCTGTTGACCCGCCTCTACCCGCGTCCCGACGTGGTGTTCAACGCCCTGCACGGACGGTTCGGGGAGGACGGATGCGTGCAGGGCCTGCTTGACATGCTGGACCTGCCCTATACCCATTCCGGCCTCCTCGCCTCCGCCCTCGCGATGGACAAGCCGATGGCCAAGCGGCTGTTCGAGCAGGCCGGACTCAAGGTCGCGCCGCACGCCCTGGTGACCCGCGAATCCCTGCTCGCCGGCGACCCGCTGCCGCGCCCCTACGTGATCAAGCCGCACAACGAAGGGTCCAGCGTCGGGGTGCGCATCCTGCGCGAGGGCGACAACGCGCGCCCGTTCGAGGTCGATTCCTGGCCGTATGGCGAGCGCGCGATGGCGGAGGCCTTCGTGCCGGGGCGCGAACTGACCGTCGCGGTGATGGGCGATCGTCCTTTGGGAGTGACCGAGATTTTCACCGAGCGGGAATTCTACGACTACGACGCCAAGTATGCCGATGGCGGCTCCCGTCACGTCATTCCGGCGGCGATCGACGACGAGACCGCCGACGAGGTCAAGCGGCTGGCCGTCCTGGCCCACCGGACCCTCGGCTGCCGGGGCGTCTCGCGGGCCGACTTCCGCCATGACGGACGGGACCTGTTCATTCTCGAGGTCAATACCCAGCCGGGCATGACGCCGACCTCGCTGGTTCCCGAGCAGGCGGCCCACGCCGGCATCGGATTTGTCGATTTGGTGGCCTGGATGGTGGAACACGCGGAGTCCGACGGATGAGCAGACGCGCCCGCGGGACGGCGGTGAACCGAAGCGGCGGCCCCCGGCCACGCGTCGGCCACTGGTGGCGGCAGCGCCGGACGCGTTACGCGGCGCTCGGGCTGATCGCCCTGGCACTGGCCGGCGGAGCGGCCTGGAGCTGGCATCTGGGCGTTGGGCCGCGCCTGCTCGACCGAACCGTCGCCACCGCCACCGGAGTATCGGCCGGGGCCGGCCTGAAGGTGGGCGAGGTATTGGTTCGGGGGCGCCGGGAAACCAGCCGCGCGGCGCTGCTGGCCGCCCTCGACACGCGGCGCGGGATGCCGATCCTGAGCTTCGACCCGGCGGCCGCGCGGCACCGCGTCGAGGCCCTGCCATGGATCCGCCGGGCCAGCGTGCGGCGGCTGCTTCCCGACACCATTGTCGTGCACATCGAAGAGCGCTCGCCGCTTGCCCTGTGGCAGCGGGGTGGCCGTTTCACGGTGATCGACGACGCCGGGGAGGCGATCCGGGGCGTTCGCCCGGAACGGTTCGCCGGCCTGCTGGTGGTGGTCGGCCCCGACGCCCCGGATCACGCCGCCGATCTGCTTGAGATTCTCGGCTCGCAGCCGTCCCTGCTGGCCCGCGTGCGGGCCGCCGTGCGGGTCGGCGGGCGGCGCTGGAACCTCAGGCTCGACAACGGGATCGACGTGCAGTTGCCGGAGCGGGCGCCGTCGCGGGCCTGGGCCCGGCTGGCCGACTACGAGAAGACCCACGGCGTGCTTGACCGCGACGTGCTCGCGATCGACCTGCGACTGCCCGACCGTCTGGTGCTGCGCCGCGACCGCGAGACCGTCAACGTCGTGCCCGGCCGCAGCACATGACCGCGACCCGACCATTCCCGGAGGAACCCGACGCCGACATGAATCACATCTCCACCAGGGCCAGGACCCGCAACGGGCTGATCGCCGCGCTCGACGTCGGCACCACCAAGGTCGCCTGCCTGATCGCGCGCGCCGAGACCGACGCCGAGGGGCGGCCGCGCGTGGTCGGCATCGGCCATCAGTTGTCGCGCGGCGTCAAGGCCGGCACCATCGTCGACCGCGACACCGCCGAGCAGGCGATTCGCGCCACCGTGGCGGCGGCCGAGCAGATGGCCGGCGAAAACGTCGAGGCGGTGGTCGCCTCGCTGTCCGGTGGCGGCCTGGAGTCGCGGCTGGTCGGCCACGAGGTGACCCTCGGCGGTCACGAGATCGGCGAGCCCGACCTTAGGCGGGTTCTCGACTTGGCGCGGTTGCGCAACGAGACGCCGACCGACCGCCACCTGATCCACGCGCTGCCGATCGGCTACAGTCTGGACGGGAATCGCGGGATCCGAGACCCGCGCGGCATGTACGGCCAGACCCTGGGCGTCAACCTGAATCTGGTGCGCGGCGGCAGCGGCCCGATGCGCAATCTGGTCGCCTGCATCGCCGGCAGCCATCTGGACGTCGCCGCCACCGTCGCCGCCCCCTACGCGGCCGGCCTCGCCACCCTGGTCGAGGATGAGCGCGAGCTGGGGGCGACGGTGGTCGACATGGGCGGCGGCACGACCGGAATCTCGGTGTTCCTCGATGGCGAGATGGTGTTCGCGGCCGGCTTGCCGGTCGGCGGCGGCCACGTGACCAGCGACGTCGCGCGCGGCCTGTCCACCTCGCTGGCCGAGGCGGAGCGCGCCAAGGTGCTGCACGGCAGCGCCATCGCCTCGCCGGCCGACGAGCGGGAGAGCGTGCACATCCCGCTGATCGGCGAGGACGACGACGGCGGCGACCCGCACCAGGTGCCGCGCGGCGAGTTGATCGCCATCATGCGGCCGCGCCTGGAGGAAACCCTCGAAATGGTGCGCGATACCCTGGAGGGGGCCGGGTTCGACCGGGTCGGCGGGCGGCGGCTGGTGCTCACCGGCGGCGCCGCCCAGGTGCCGGGACTGCGCGACCTGGCGGCGCTGATCCTCGACAAGCAGGTGCGGATCGGCCGCCCGAACCGGGTCAAGGGGCTTGCCGACGCCGTCTCCGGGCCGGCCTTCGCGGTCTGCGCGGGTCTCCTGCAGCATGCCTTCGCCAAGGATTACCTCGCGGAAATCCTCGATCTCCGCCCGACCAACGAGCCGACCAGCACCCTCGGCCGGGTCGGGCGATGGCTTCGCGAGAACTTTTGATTTATGGTTTAACCGAGCGGATGGAGTGAACTCATGACGATCAATCTCAGCGTGCCCGAGAATTCCGGGACACCCGACCTCAAGCCCCGCATCACCGTGATCGGCGTTGGCGGCGCCGGCGGCAACGCGGTCAACAACATGATCCAGTCGCAACTGGAGGGGGTCGATTTCGTTGTCGCCAACACCGACGCCCAGGCCCTCGCCCACGCCCGCACCGACCGCCGGATTCAGCTCGGCATCGGAGTCACCAAGGGGCTGGGCGCCGGCTCGCGGCCCGACGTCGGACGGCAGGCGGCCGAGGAGGCGATGGAGGACATCCTGGAGCACATCAAGGGCTCCAACATGGTGTTCATCACCGCCGGCATGGGCGGCGGCACCGGCACCGGCGCCGCGCCGGTGATCGCCCGCGCGGCCCGCGAACAGGGCATCCTGACGGTCGGCGTGGTCACCAAGCCGTTCCAGTTCGAGGGTCGCAACCGGCTGCGCCTGGCCGAAATCGGCATCGAGGAATTGCAGGACCAGGTGGACACCCTGATCATCATCCCCAATCAAAATCTGTTCCGCGTCGCCAATGAAAAAACAACATTCGCGGATGCCTTCAAGATGGCCGACAACGTGCTGCACCAGGGGGTGCGCGGGGTGACCGACCTGATGGTCATGCCGGGCCTGATCAACCTGGACTTCGCCGACATCGAGGCGGTGATGAGCGAGATGGGCAAGGCCATGATGGGGACCGGCGAGGCCGAGGGCGAGGGTCGCTCGGTCGCCGCCGCCGAAGCGGCGGTGTCCAACCCGCTGCTGGAGGACACCTCGATTTCCGGCGCCCGGGGGGTGCTGATCAACATCACCGGCGGCCTCGACATGACCCTGTTCGAGGTCGACGAGGCGGCCAACCTGATCCGGGATCAGGTCGACCCGGAAGCCAACATCATCTTCGGCTCCACCTTCGACGAGAAGCTGGAGGGCAAGGTCCGGGTTTCGGTGGTGGCGACCGGAATCGACTCCGAATCCATGACCCGCAATCGGCCGGCCGCCGCAACCTTGCC
>JANQIL010000085.1 GCA_028282245.1 Magnetospira sp. | reverse complement strand
GGCGGCCGCCGGGCCCCGGTCGCCACGGTGGATTCGGCGACGGTTGGAGCGCCGCCGGCCAGGGGTTCGGCGTTCGACCGACGCGCCGCGCGTCGCCGGTCATCGAGGGGCGCGCCGAACGGGTGTCGCGGCCGGCTCGCCCGGGTGGCCGTTTCGCGCCCGGCGACCGGGTGCGCCATCGCCGGTTCGGTCTCGGGGCGGTGACCGCGGCGGAGGGCGACAAGCTGGACATCGCGTTCGACGGCGCCGGCGTGGGCATGAGCTCGTTGTCGGCGGCGGCGTGCGCGGCCGGAATCTCGTCGATGAACCGGGACGGCAGGCTGGACTGCCACTGATTGTAGACACGCCGGTTGGCGGCATGCAGAACGTGGGCCCGCCGCCGCGCCCGGGTCAGGCCCACGTAGGCCAGCCGGCGTTCCTCCTCCAGGCCGCTCACCCCGCCGTCGTCGAGCGCCCGCTGGTGCGGGAACAGCCCCTCCTCCCAGCCGGGCAGGAACACGCAATCGAACTCCAGGCCCTTGGCCCCGTGCAGCGTCATCAGGGACACCTTTTCCGTGGCGTCCGACTGCTCGTTCTCCATGACCAGCGAGACGTGCTCCAGAAACTCGGCGAGGCTCGCGAATTCGGCCATCGCGACGAGCAACTCGCGCAGGTTGACGAGCTTGCCCTGGGCCTCCGGCTTGCCATCCCGGCGCCACATCTCCACGTAACCCGATTCGTCGAGCACCGCGCCCATCAGGTCCGGATGCGGCAACCGCGCCGCGTCGGCCCGCCAGCGCGCGAAATCGCCCATCAGGTCGCGCAGGGCGGCGCGCGGCTTGGGACGCAGGTCATCGGTCTGAACCAGATCGGCCGCCGCCGCGGCCAACGGCACGCGGCGGTCCCGAGCGAGCCCGTGATGCGCCTGCAGGGCGGCCTTGCCGAGGCCGCGCTTGGGCTTGTTGACGATCCGCTCGAACGCCAGGTCGTCGGCCGGCTGGGCGATCACCCGAAGATAGGCCAGGGCATCGCGGATTTCCTCCCGCTCGTAGAACCGGGCGCCGCCGATGACCCGATAGGGCAGGCCCAGGGTGATCAGCCGATCCTCGAATTCACGGGTCTGGAAGCCGGCCCGCACCAGCACCGCGACCCCGTCCAGCGACTGGCCATCCCGCTGTAGCGACTCGATTTCCGCGCCGACCCGGCGGGCCTCCGCCTCGCCGTCCCATACCGCGCTGACGCGCACCTTGTCGCCGGCGTCGCCCTCGGTCCACAGGGTCTTGCCGAGCCGCCCGTCGTTGTGGGCGATGAGGCCCGAGGCGGCGCCCAGGATGTTGGGGGTCGACCGGTAGTTGCGCTCCAGCCGGACCACCACGGCGCCCGGAAAATCCTGCTCGAAGCGCAGGATGTTGCCGACCTCGGCGCCGCGCCAGGAATAGATGGACTGGTCGTCGTCGCCGACGCAGCAGATGTTGCGGTGACCCTGGGCAAGCAATCGCAGCCACAGATACTGGGCCACGTTGGTGTCCTGGTATTCGTCGACCAGCAGGTAGCGGAACTGGCGCTGATAGCGGGCCAGGATGTCCGGCGCGGTCTGGAACAGGGTCAGGCAACGCAGCAGCAGGTCGCCGAAATCGCAGGCATTCAGGGTGTTCAGGCGCTCCTGATAGTCACCGTAGATGGCCACCAGGCGCCCGTCGGCCAACTCGGCGCCCTCGGCGTCGCCGACCCGGTCGGGAGTCAGGCCGCGATCCTTCCAGCGCTGAATGGCCCCCAGCAGCAGGCGCGGCGGCCACCGCTTGCCGTCCACCGAGTGACCCTCCAGGACCTGCTTGAGGAGGCGGATCTGGTCGTCCTCGTCGAGGATCGTGAAGTTGGGTCCGAGTCCGGCCGCCTCGGCGCGGGCGCGCAGGATGCGGACTCCGAGGGCGTGGAAGGTGCCGACCCACCAGCCCTCGACCGGAGTCCGCAGCAGGGCGCCGACCCGCGACCGCATCTCGTTGGCCGCCCTGTTGGTGAAGGTGACGGCGAGCAGTTCCCACGGCCGGGCCCGCCGCTCGGCCAGCAGATGCGCCAGGCGGGAAGTCAGGACGCGTGTCTTGCCGGTCCCGGCCCCGGCCAGGATCAGCAACGGCCCGTCCAGGGTGTCCACGGCGCGACGCTGCTCCGCGTTGAGGTCCCGCAGGTATGGCGGCGGCGGCGCGGCGGCGCGGTCAAGGGGATTATCCATGGACTCTTTATAGTGCATTTGCCACGGCGATGGCAGGACCCGATTGATCGCGCCGGCGGGAACACAAGGCATGGCCACGCCCGGCTTGAATTCGCGCCGCCTTGCGACGACAATGGCACGTCTTTTACGCGCCGACGCCGCGCGAACCGCTCCAGAGCCCCGGTCCCGAGGGAACCATGACCATCATTCACCACGCCCTCGTCCTCAACCTGCACCAGCCGACCGGCAACCTCGACCATCTGCTCGACGATGCGCCCTGGGAAACCCGCGAAATCCTGCTCGCCATCGACCGCATCCCGCGTGCCCTGTGGGGCTGGGAGGACGTCGGGCGCGTCCACCTGGCGATGTCGGGCACTCTCCTGGAGACGCTGTCCGATCCCGCGTTCCAGGAACGGGTCTACGGCATCGTCGACTGCGGCACCATGCTGTGGCACCTTCAGAATTCCCGCATCGTGGACATGCTCGGCACCGGCTACTACCACCCGGTGCTGCCGCTGATCCCGGAGGCCGACCGCCCGGAGCACCTGATCCGCTGGCGGGGAATCGCCGGGCATCTGTTCTGGCGCAACCAGTTCAACGGGTTCTGGCCGCCGGAGATGGGCTTCACGATGGAACTCATCCCGCTGCTCAAGCGGATGGGCTACCGGTACGTGCTGGTGGACAGCGATTACGTGGAGCCGGTGGACGGCGAGATGTCGTGGCAGGAGCGTCGCTACCGGCCGCATGTCGCCCGCCACGACGGCGCCGAGATCATCGTCGTGGTCCGCGACCGCGAGCTGTCCGACGCCCAGGAATCCGGCATGGGCTTCGGATGGTTCGAGACCGAGTTGACCGACCGCACCAAATGGTGCGACTTCGAGCCCCTCGTCGTCACCGCG
>JANQIL010000084.1 GCA_028282245.1 Magnetospira sp. | reverse complement strand
TCGCGACGCAGAAGCGGATGCCGATTTGCGGCGGAATGGTCGGAAGCGGGAGTCCTCCACCGTTATCCTTCACGACGACCGAGCCGCCGATCAGACTCGACGCATCCACCGCGACCGAAACGCCCGCGACCTTTGCACTGCCGGGACCGGGCGCATCGCTGGTGTAAGGCCCGTCGGACGCGCGCCCGCCGACTCCTCCAAGGTGATAGACCGTCGATGGCGCCGGTGTGTTGGTCCCCGTTCCGGCGCCAGGCACCACGTTGACGGTTCCGGTTCCGGGCAGGGTGCCACCGCCACCACCCAGCGGGACAAACGTTGCCTGGTGGGAATGGGTGGGCATCTGGGCGATGGTCGGAATAACGCTCGCCTGGCCTCGTGTTTGACCTGGTAGGATTTCTGGCACGCCCGGACCGTTGCCGAGTCCGGCCGCCGTGCGACCGCGCAGATCGGGAAGCCCGAAGGTGACGCGCCCGTCGCCGCCGTAATTGGTGCCCATTATGGCGTAAAGCGGGCCGTATTCGGAGATTGTAAGGAGTTGTCCGTTCGCCTCCGCATAGCCGCGCGGACAGTAGACGGCCGCCGTCATGCAGATCATGCCGATGTAAGGGTCGGGGCCGCAGGCGCGCGCGCCCTGCGGCAGGGTGGCGGCGGTTGCGCAGGCGGCGGCGAGGATGGCGAGTTTGGCGTGTCGGTGGCGGATCATCGATGCGGTCTCCCTATGCTGTGTTTTGAGGCGAAGCACCCGCCGGGATCCGGGATGGATGACGGTCCCGGCGTTCGGATGCCCCACGGTTCCTCGTTGCGGGATGGTGTTCGGGAGAAAAAACCTATCATAAAGTATTCACGGACGTTAGAAATGAATTGAAAAGACGATCCGCCTATAAATAAAGCACGCCAAAAATGCAGTTCCGTCGCGGATTGGTCGGGCGCCCCGGATGGCCCGGGGCGCCCGCGCGGCCGGAGCACGGTCAGGTGCGCGGCGGGAAAAGGCCCTCTGTCGCGACGCAGAAGCGGATGCCGATTTGCGGCGGAATGGTCGGAAGCGGGAGTCCTCCGCCGTTGTTCTCCACGTTGACCGAGCCGCCGATGATCAGGCCCGACGCATCCACCTCGACCGAAACGCCCGCGACCTTTGCACTGCCGGGGCCGGGAGCATCGCCGGTGTAGGGCCCGTCGGACGCGCGGCCGCCGACTCCTCCAAGGTGATAGACCGTCGATGGGTCCGGTGTGTTGGTTCCCGTTCCGGCGCCGGGCACCACGTCGACGGTTCCGGTTCCGGGCAGGGTGCCACCGCCACCACCCAGCGGGACAAACTTTGCCTGGTGGGAATGGGTGGGCATATGAGCAACGGTCTGGACAACGCTCACTTGGCCTCGTTTTTCACCTTGTTGGATTCCTGGCGCGCCTGGACCCGTCCCGAGTCCGACCGCCGTGCGGCCGCGCAGGTCGGGAAGCCCGAAATTGGTGCGACCGTCGCCGCCGTAATTGATGCCCATTATGGCATACAGCGCGTTGTAATCGGCGATTGCAAGGAGTTGTCCGTTCGCCTCCGCGTAGCCGCGCGGACAGTAAACGGCCGCCGTCATGCAGATCATGCCCAAATAGGGCTCTGGGCCGCAGGCGCGCGCGCCCTGCGGCAGAGTGGTGGCGGCCGCGCAGGCGGCGGCTCCGAGAATGCCCAAGGTCAGTCCGCGTTTCGTCGTCATGGAAACTGTCTCCCCTTGCTGTGTCCTGGGTTGGCCCGACGCGGCCGTGGAGGGCCAAGCCCGAAACAATCGAGGCCGCGTCATTGGATGCGCAAAACTTTTGGCGGGCAAATCAAACATATTTTCCATACAACATATGGAGCGCGTAATCCATCCATATGAATTGGTTTGTGACGGTTTTTCTGGATCGCCTATTCCGATTATCTTTCCGGGGCGGACGGGCGTCGCCGCGACGTGATCGACGGCCGCGCGGCACCATGCCCCGGCCATGCCGCCCCCTCGTCGGGCATGTCGTCCGAATCGGCTCTCCATGCGCGACAAAATCCGGGCTGGAGACTGGTTCCGCAAATAACATACAAATCTAATAAACAATCAATAAAGATATATCATATCGTTTCTCAAAAAAAACATAATGGTAATCAGGTTATGCACTGTGTTATAAGTGTCTCTGCAAGAGTTATGTTGGTGGTCAGGTGTTCTGCTTAAGTGGTATGGCTTTTTTTTCGAGAATTGGACTTTTTCGCGGAAAATATCGCTTATGCGTTTTTGGATACGTTAGAATGATTATTAGCGTCATTTTGATGGTGTGATGGCGCGGCCGCTCGAAACGGAAAAGACTTGGGAGAGATCATGCCTGTCGGACCCGAAACCTTTTACGACGTGATGCGGCGCCAGGGGATTTCCCGGCGCGGTTTTCTGAGGTTTTGCAGCCTGACCGCGGCGTCGCTCGGACTCGGCCCGGCGGTCGCGCCGCGGATCGCCGAGGCCATGGAGACCAAGCCGCGCATTCCGGTGATCTGGCTGCATGGCCTGGAGTGCACCTGCTGCTCGGAAAGCTTCATCCGCTCGGCCCATCCGCTGGTCAAGGACGTGGTGCTGTCGATGATCTCGCTGGACTACGACGACACCATCATGGCGGCGGCCGGGCATCAGGCCGAGGAGATCCTCGACGAGGTCCGAACGACCCACAAGGGCAACTACGTGCTGGCGGTCGAGGGCAACGCGCCGCTCAGGGACGGCGGCATCCATTGCATGCCGGGCGGGCGGCCGTTCGTCGACAAGCTGACGGAGATGGCGGCCGACGCCCGCGTCGTGATTGCCTGGGGGTCCTGCGCCTCCTGGGGCTGCGTGCAGGCGGCGAGGCCGAACCCGACCCAGGCCACTCCGGTCCACGAAATCGTCACCGACAAGCCGGTCATCAAGGTGCCCGGCTGTCCGCCGATCGCCGAGGTGATGACCGGCGTGCTGACCTACCTCGTGACCTTCGAGCGGATTCCGCAACTGGACCGCCACGGCCGCCCGAAGATGTTCTATGGGCAGCGGGTCCACGACAAGTGCTACCGGCGGCCGCATTTCGACGCCGGCCAGTTCGTCGAGCGGTGGGACGACGACAACGCGCGCAAGGGCTACTGCCTCTACAAGGTGGGCTGCAAGGGTCCGACCACCTACAACGCCTGCGCGACCACCCGCTGGAACGAGGGGGTGTCCTTCCCGATCCAGTCCGGTCACGGCTGCATCGGCTGCTCCGAAAACGCGTTCTGGGACAACGGACCGTTCTACGCCCGCCTGAGCACCATCGACTCCTTCCCGGTCGAGGGCAACGCCGACACCATCGGCGGCGGGATGGCGGCGCTGGCCGGTGGCGCGGTGGCGGCCCACGCGGCGGTAAGCATCGTCAAGCGGACCGCCGAGAAGGCCCGCGACGGCGCCGCGCGCGAACGGGACGAGGGCTGATCCGGGGGCACCGGGACAACGAAGGAAATGGACACATGGCCACGATAAGCACCCCCAACGGCTTTCAACTGAACACCGGCGGCCGCCGCGTGGTGGTCGACCCGGTCACCCGGATCGAGGGACATCTGCGCCTGGAAGTGAACGTCGACGACGACAACGTGATCCGCAACGCGGTGTCCACCGGCACCATGTGGCGCGGCCTGGAACTGATCCTCAAGGGCCGCGATCCGCGCGACGCCTGGGCCTTCACCCAGCGCATCTGCGGCGTCTGCACCGGCACCCACGCGCTGACCTCGGTGCGCGCGGTGGAGGACGCGCTGGGGATCGAGATCCCGGAAAACGCCAACTCCATCCGCAACATCATGCAGTTGACCCTGTATGTGCAGGATCACCTCGTGCATTTCTATCACCTGCACGCCCTGGACTGGGTGGACGTGGTGTCGGCGCTTCGGGCCGACCCGAAGGCCACGTCGGCCCTCGCGCAGTCGATTTCGAACTGGCCGCTGTCGTCGCCCGGCTATTTCCGGGACATCCAGGGGCGCCTGAAAAAATTCGTCGAGTCCGGCCAACTCGGCCCGTTCCGGAACGCCTACTGGGGCCACGTCGCCTACAAGCTGCCGCCGGAAGCCAACCTGATGGCGGTCACGCACTATCTGGAGGCGCTCGATTTCCAGAAGGAAATCGTCAAGATCCACACCATCTTCGGCGGCAAGAATCCGCACCCGAACTGGCTGGTCGGCGGCGTGCCCTGCGCCATCAACCTGGACGGCGCGGGGGCCGTCGGCGCGGTCAACATGGAGCGGCTCAACATGGTCGCCTCGATCATCGACCGCAGCATCGCGTTCACCGAGCAGGTCTATATCCCCGATCTGTTGGCCATCGCCTCGTTCTACAAGGACTGGCTGCACGGCGGCGGGCTGGCGTCGCGAAGCCTGCTGTCCTATGGCGACATCCCGGAGCACGCCAACGACCATTCGCCGTCCAGCCTGCGGCTGCCGCGCGGCGCCATCATCGGCGGCGACCTGTCGACGGTGCACGAGGTGGACCTCGACGATCCCGAGCAGATTCAGGAGTTCGTGACCCACTCCTGGTACAGTTACGACGACGAGACGCGCGGCCTGCATCCCTTCGACGGGATCACCGAGCCGGATTTCCAACTCGGTCCGAACACCAAGGGCGACGCCAGGCATATCCACGAACTGGACGAATCGGCCAAGTATTCCTGGCTCAAGGCGCCGCGCTGGCGCGGCCACGCCATGGAGGTCGGGCCGCTGGCCCGCTGGGTGATCGGCTACGCACAGGGAAACCCGGAGTTCAAGGAGCCGGTGGAGGCCACGCTGCGCCATCTGGACGTGCCGGTCGGCGCCCTGTTCTCCACCCTCGGGCGGACCGCCGCGCGCGGCCTCGAGGGCCAGTGGGCGGCCCACAAGCTGAAATACTTCTTCGACAAGCTGATGGCCAACCTCAAGGCCGGCGACCTGGCGACCGCGAACACCGGGAAATGGGACCCCGCCGACTGGCCCGCGTCGGCGCGCGGGTCCGGCTTCACCGAGGCGCCGCGCGGCGCCCTCGGTCACTGGGTCGAGATCGCGGACGGGAAAATCGAGAACTACCAGTGCGTGGTTCCGACCACCTGGAACGGCTCGCCGCGCGACCCGGCCGGCAACATCGGCGCCTACGAGGCGGCGCTGCTGGACACCCCGCTGGCCGATCCGCGAAAGCCGCTGGAGATCCTGCGCACGATTCACTCGTTCGATCCCTGTCTGGCCTGCTCCACCCACGTGATGGGCGAGGACGGACGGGAAATGACCAGCGTCGTCGTGCGCTGATCGGCTGACGAGGAGACCGACCATGCCCATTCCCACGGACAGCGGCACCTACGCCGCCGACGCGAGCGCCGACGACACCCCGGTGGTCCGCACGTCGATCTATGTCTACGAGGCGCCGCTCCGGGCCTGGCACTGGATCAACGCGCTGGCCCTCACGGTGCTCGCGGTGACCGGGTATCTCATCGGCAGCCCGCCGCCGAGCGTGACCGGCGAGGCGAGCGACGGGTTCCTGTTCGGCTACGTCCGCTTCATCCATTTCACCGCCGGCTACGTGCTGGCGATCGGCTGGATCGTCCGCATCTATTGGGCCTTCGTGGGCAATCACCACGCGCACCAGCTTTTCACGTTTCCGTTCTGGCGCCGCGACTACTGGAACGGGGTGATCTGGGAGGCGAGCTGGTATGCCTTCATGCGCAAGGACCCGAAAAAGTATGTCGGCCACAACCCGCTGGCCCATTTCATGATGTTCTGGCTGTTCATGTTCGGGATGTTCTTCATGATCGCCACCGGGTTCGCGCTGTACTCGGAAGGCGCCGGACTCGACAGTTGGCAATACGCCCTGTTCGGCTGGGTGTTCGACGTTTTTCCGAACAGCCAGTCGGTCCACACGTGGCACCACCTTGGGATGTGGGGCTTCGTGACCTATTCCATCCTTCATGTGTACGCCGTCGTCCGCGAGGACATCATGTCCCGCCAGTCGATGATATCGACCATGATCTCGGGCGAGCGGATGTTCAAGGACAACCGGAATGACTAGACCTCGGCGTACCCTGGTGCTGGGTATCGGCAATGTCCTGTGGGCCGACGAGGGATTCGGCGTGCGTGCGGTGGAGACGTTCTATCGCCACCACGCCTGCCCCGACGACGTGCTGGTCATGGACGGCGGCACCCAGGGCCTCTATCTGGTGCCCCATGTCCAGGCGGCCGACAATCTTCTGGTGTTCGACGCGGTGGACTACGGCCGGCGGCCCGGCGACATGATCGTGGTGCGCGGCGAGGAGGTGCCCCGATTCACCGGCGCCAGGAAGATGAGCCTGCACCAGACCGGGTTTCAGGACGTCCTGTCGGCGGCGAATCTGCTGGGCGGCGGTCCCGATCGCCTGACCCTGATCGGCGTGCAGGCGGCCGATCTGGCGACCTGGGGCGGCCCGCTCACCAACTCCGTCCGCGACCGCATCGGGATGGCCATCGAGACCGCCCTGTGCGAACTCGATCACTGGGGGGTCGCGGTGACCGAGCGCGCGGAGCCGCTCGACCCGGCGCGCCAGGGACTGCTGCGCCACGGCATCGATCTCGACGGTTTCGAGCGGCAATCCGCCGCGACCTGACGACGACGGGGAGGCCTCTCGCATGTGTCTTGGTATTCCCATGCGCGTCAAGAGCCATCATGGCGCATGGGCGCTCTGCGAGGGGCGCGACGGCGCGCGGATGGTGTCGACCGCGCTGCTCGACCCGCCGCCGGCGGGAAGCTGGGTCCTGGTCCATATCGACAGCGCGCAGAAAATCCTGACCGCCGAGGAGGCGGCGCGGATCGAACGGGCCCTGGACGCCCTCGATCTGGCGATGGCGGGCGGCGACGTGGATCACCTGTTCGCCGACCTGCTGGCCCGCGAGCCGCAACTGCCGCCGCACCTGCGCGGTTCCGGCGACCGCGAGGACGCGTGATGACCCGTTCCCGGCGCCACCCCGAACCGCCCGGCCGCCCGATCCGGAAAGGACGACGACCATGCACGACCGGATGACATGGACCGACGAGCACGAGGTCGGGGGAGGCCACCCGGTCCTCGGCTCCGATCCCGACGCCGCGATGCCCGGCGCCGCCCTCCGCCGCGCCCGCCAACTGGCCGTGGCCGAGGCGCTGGTGGTCTCGGTGCCGGAGACCCTCGGCCTGATCGACGAGCTGATCGGCGCCCTGAGGTTCCGGGTCGCCGGCGCCCCGGCGCGGGTGTTCGACCTGTCGGACCTCAACGCCGACGGCATCCGTCTGTTGGAGGAGGTGCTGGGGCGCGGAGAGGTCGCGGGGGAGGTGGCCGGGGAGGGGAACGCCATCGACGTGATGGAATCCGTTATGCCCGGCCTCTGGCGCCTGTGCCGCCGCGCCCCGGACGGCGCCGTCCTCGACCGCTGGATCGAGGTGGCCGAAGTCCCCGAGGCGGTGGCGGAAACCCGTTGCGGCCGTGACGTCGCCGACATCCTGCGCGGACCGTCGCCGGATGGCGCCATGAACGTGATGCCGGTGCTGACCGAGATCGCCGACCGCGCGCTGATCCATCGGCCGGGCGAGGATAATCATGTCATCAACCTGTCGCTGCTGCCGATGTCGCGCGTCGACCTGGACCACCTGGACGCCGTCCTGGGACGTGGCCCGGTCCGCCTGCGCGCGACCGGTCACGGCACCTGCGATATCCGGGCGACCGGCCTCGGTCGGGTGTGGTCGGTGCGGTTTCGCAACGCGTCCGGGGAGCTGATTCTCGATACCCTGGAAATCGGCGACGTGCCGGTGGCGGCGCGGGCGACGGACGTGGACTTCGCCGAGTCCGCCGTTCGGCTGGCGGAGATTCGCGATGTCTATCTCTAGTGATTCGATGCCAACGGATGAGTCCCATCCGTTGGCTGAATCGAACGACCAGATCAATAGCTTAGTGGATCGACCGATCCAAAGCTTGGGTACCAAGCGTTG
>JANQIL010000071.1 GCA_028282245.1 Magnetospira sp. | reverse complement strand
TACCCGCCACGGTTCCGACAGCTGGATGACCAAGAGCTTCGTCGAGATCGCCCGCGCCCAGCCCGACGAGACCGCCGCGACCTTCCTCGACCGCTTGGCGGCCGACGTGGTCCGGCGGATCGAAAGCGAATGGAAGCGCGACAACCTCCTGAACTTCGAATCGGAGGGCGTGCTCGCGGTCGCGGTACCGATCGGATCGCTGGGCGACTGGCTGGCGGTGCGGGAACGCCTGGACCGGGTGGCGGTGATCGAGCGTGCCGAGGTGGTGATCCTGGCGCGCGACGAGGCGCGGCTGAATCTGCACCATATCGGCTCGCGGGACCAGTTGGCCCTTGCCCTTGCCCAGGCCGACCTGGCGTTGCGACTGGAGGAGAAAGAATGGATTCTCCGCCCGCCCGCGGACGCGGGTCCGTCCGATGACGAATCCCTATAACGCCCTCGCCCCGCACAGGGAGGATCCAAGGTGAGCCGCGATCGACAACTCGCCGTCTGGGTGCTGTTGCTCGGACTGTTCCTGATCGCCGTCTACGTGCTGCGCGACGTGCTGATGCCGTTCGTGGTCGGGATTGTGATCGCCTATTTTCTCGACCCGTTGGCCGATCGCCTGCAACGGCTGGTCCGCTCGCGCACCATCGCCGTGGTGTTGATCCTGGGCGGCTTTCTCCTCGCGCTGGGGCTCGCCCTGCTGGCTCTGATCCCGCTGTTGCAGGTGCAGGTGGAAAACCTCGCCGATCGCCTGCCCGCCTATCTGGCGACCCTGCGCGAGACGGTGCAGCCGCTGGTCGCCGATCTGCGGGGCCAACTGGCGTTGCCCGAGGGCCAGAACCTGATGGGTGGTCTTGGCGGCGAGGCGGGCCAGCCGTTCAAATGGGTCGCCGACCTGCTGCGCAAGCTTCTCAGCGGCGGAATGGCGCTGGTCAGCCTCCTGTCGCTGCTTGTGATCACGCCGGTGGTCAGTTTCTATTTGCTGCGCGACTTCGACGACATGGTCGCGCGGGTCGATTCCTGGCTGCCGCGCCGCGCCGCGCCGACGCTGCGCCAGTTGGCGCGCGAGGTCGACGACACGGTGGCCGGATTCATCCGCGGCCAGGGCACGGTGTGCCTGGTGCTGGGCAGCATCTACGCGGTCGGCCTGACGCTGGTCGGACTGGACTTCGGGCTGGTGATCGGGCTGGCCGCCGGGCTGGTCTCGTTCATTCCCTATGTGGGGACCCTGGTCGGTCTGGGCAGTGGCCTCGGCGTCGCCCTGATGCAATACAGCGAACCGGGGCCGATCCTGATGGTGGCCGGAGTGTTCGCGTTGGGTCAGGTCCTGGAAGGCTACTTCCTGACCCCGAAGCTGGTCGGCGAGAAGGTGGGCCTGCATCCGGTGTGGGTCATCTTCGCGCTGCTTGCCGGCGGTGCCCTGTACGGCTTCACCGGCCTGCTGCTGGCGGTGCCGGTGGCGGCGGTGATCGGGGTCGCGGTGCGTTTCGCGCTGCGCCAGTATCTGGGCAGCCCCATGTACCTCGGCGGGCTTGGCCTGGGCGACCCACCGCGCGACGACCCGCCGGACGACGACCCGCCGCGCGCCAACCCGCCGGATGACGGTCCGAGGGACACCGCCGGATGAATGATCTCCAGATGCCGCTGCGGCTCGGCTTCGCGCCGTCCCTGCAAGGGATCGATTTCCTGGTCGCGCCGTGCAACCGAGAGGCGGTGGCGTGGCTCGACCGCTGGCCGGACTGGCCGGCTCCGGCCCTGGTCCTGCATGGACCGGGCGGCTGCGGCAAGAGTCATCTGGCGCGCATCTTCCGCGACCGCACCAGCGGTCGCGACCTGGCCTGGGAGCACGACGGTCCCGAGGAGGCGGTGTCGGCCCTGGAAACGGGGCCGACCCTGATCATCGAGGACGTGGACCGGCATCTCGACGCGGTCGCCGAGCGCACCATCCTGCATGCCTACAACACGGCCCGCGACCTGGGTCATCATCTGTTGCTGACCGGGCGCCGGGCCGCCGCCGCCTGGCCGTTGCGTCTCCCCGACCTGCGCTCGCGGCTGCTCGCCGCGCCGTCGGCGGCCGTGAAATCGCCCGATGACGACCTGCTGCGCGCCCTGCTGGTCAAGCTGTGCGCCGACCGCCGGCTATCCGTCGACGAGGCGGTGATCGGCTATCTGGTCCGCCGCATGGACCGCTCCTTCGAATCCGCCGGCGCCCTGGTCTCGGCGCTCGATGCCGCCTCGCTGGCCCGCCACCGGCCGATCTCGCGGGCGTTGGCGCGCGAGGTTCTGGAAATGCTCGCCGGGCGGTCTTGCGCGAAATCCGAATGAGGAATCGGGTCCGATTCATCGCGGCCTACCTTGGAGGACATCCGTAAACACTCGGAGAGCGAGGCAGGAAAATGTCTGGCAATCGGAAAACGAACAAGAGCATGACACCCCTCGAATGGGGGATGCTCCTCGCGTTGTCCCTGCTTTGGGGCGGGTCGTTCTTTTTCAACGGCGTCGCGGTGAAGGAACTGCCCACGTTCACGGTCGTCGTCTGCCGGGTCGCGCTGGCGGCGGTGATTCTTCTCGCGATTCTCCGTCTGAGCGGGCGGCGATTGAAATGGCCGCCCCGTTTGTGGGCGGCGTTTTTCGCCATCGGATTTCTCAACAACGTGATTCCGTTTTCGCTGATTGTCTGGGGCCAGTCGCACATCGCCTCCGGGTTGGCGGCGATTCTCAACGCGACAACCCCGCTGTTCACGGTCGTCGTCGCGCACGTGTTCACGCGTGACGAGAAAATGACCGGCGGCCGGGTGGCCGGAGTCGTCATCGGATTCATGGGCGTCGCCGTCATGATCGGAGGCGACGCGCTTCAATCCCTCGGTGTCCACGTCGTGGCGCAGGTGGCCTGTGTCGCGGCGGGCCTGTCCTACGCCTTCGCGGGCGTGTTCGGGCGCCGGTTCCGGGACATGGGGGTCACGCCGATGGAGACCGCGGCCGGGCAGGTGACGGCGTCCAGCCTTGTGCTGCTTCCCGTCATGATGCTTGTCGACCGGCCCTGGCTGCTGCCGGCGCCGAGCATGGCGACCATCGGCGCCGTGCTGGGGATCGCGGCGCTGTCGACCGCCCTCGCGTACATCCTTTATTTCAGGATCCTGTCGACGGCCGGCGCGACGAATCTGCTGCTGGTGACGTTTCTCATTCCCGTCAGCGCCACCGTCCTGGGGATCGCGTTTCTCGACGAGATCCTGCGGTCCAAGCATGTGCTCGGCATGGCCTTGATCGGGCTCGGGCTCGCGGCCATCGACGGGCGGCCCTGGCGTCTGGCGAGGAAAACCCTGGCCCCACCGGACGCGCGGGGACCGTGAGGCCTCGACGCCCGCGCCCCGATTATCGGACGAGCGGCTTGTACCGGATCCGGTGCGGCTCGACGGCGTCGTCGCCGAGGCGGCGTTTCTTGTCCTCTTCGTAGGACTCGAAATTGCCCTCGAACCACTCGACGTGCGAATCGCCCTCGAAAGCCAGGATGTGGGTCGCCAGACGGTCGAGGAACCAGCGGTCGTGGCTGATCACCACCGCGCAGCCGGCGAAATCATAGAGCGCCTCCTCCAGTGCCCGCAGGGTATCCACGTCCAGGTCGTTGGTCGGTTCGTCGAGCAGCAGCACGTTGGCCCCGGACCGCAGCATCTTCGCCAGATGCACCCGGTTGCGCTCGCCGCCCGAAAGCTGCCCGACCTTCTTCTGCTGGTCCGGGCCCTTGAAGTTGAACTGCGAGACGTAGGCCCGCGACTGCATGGCCCGCTTGCCGAGTTGGATTTCATCCAGGCCGTCGGTGATCTCCTGCCAGACCGTGGCGTCGGCCTTCAGGGCGTCGCGCGACTGGTCCACGTACCCGAGCGTCACCGTGTCGCCGATCCTGAGTTCGCCGGCGTCGGGGGTCTCCTGCCCGGTCAGCATCCGGAACAGGGTCGTCTTGCCGGCGCCGTTGGGTCCGATCACCCCGACGATGCCGCCCGGCGGCAGTCGGAACGACAGGTCCTCGATCAGCAGCCTGTCGCCGAACCCCTTGGCCAGGCCCTTGGCCTCGATCACCAGGTCGCCCAGGCGCTCGGCCGGCGGGATGACGATCTGCGCGGTGCGGATCTTGTCGCCGATGTCCTTGTTGAGCAGGTCCTCGTAGGCCGAAATGCGGGCCTTGCTCTTGGCCTGGCGGGCGCGCGGCGACTGGCGGATCCACTCCAGCTCCTGCTTCAGAACCCTCTGGCGCGCCGATTCCTCCTTTTCCTCCTGGGCCAGGCGCTTCTGCTTCTGCTCCATCCAGGCCGAATAGTTGCCCTCGTAGGGGATGCCACGGCCACGGTCGATCTCCAGAATCCAGCCGGCCACGTTATCGAGGAAATAGCGGTCGTGGGTGATGGCGACCACGGCGCCGGGGTAGTCCTGAAGGTGGCGCTCCAGCCACGCCACGGACTCCGCGTCCAGGTGGTTGGTCGGCTCGTCGAGCAGCAGGAGATCGGGCCTCGACAGCAGCAGTCGGGCCAGGGCGACGCGCCGCCGCTCGCCGCCCGACAGGGTGTCGACCGGCGACTCGCCGGCTGGGCAGCGCAGGGCGTCCATGGCGATCTCCACCTTGCGCTCGATCTCCCAGCCATCGGCGGCGTCGATCTTCTCCTGAAGGTCGCCCTGCTCGGCCAACAGGGCGTTCATCTCGTCGTCGTCCATGGGTTCGGCGAACGCCATGGAGATCTCGTTGTAGCGGTCGATCCAGTCCTTGACCGGTCCCAGACCGGCGGTGACGTTGCCCTGCACGTCGAGCGCCGGGTCGAGTTGCGGCTCCTGGGGCAGGAATCCGACCGTCGCTCCCTCGGACGCCCAGGCCTCGCCGCCGAAATCGGGGTCCAGGCCGGCCATGATCCGGAGCACGGTCGATTTGCCGGCTCCGTTGACGCCGAGTACGCCGATCTTGGCGCCGGGCAGGAACGCCAGGGTCATGCCCTTGAGGATCTCCCGGCCGCCCGGGAATACCTTGCTCAGGTTCTTCATGACATAGATGTACTGGTAGCTGGCCATCGGCGGGTCCCTGTCTCGGCGGTGTCGGAACTCGACCCGGGCGCGGCGTCTGGGCGGTCCCGGGGTCGGTCCCGAGTTGTACGGCACCCGCCGGCGTCCGGCAAGGCGGGGAATCCGCGACGGATCCGCCCGCCCCGAGGGTATCCGGTGCGTGTGCCCGACCGTCGGTCTTCCCGGAACGCCCGGTTCATGCTGTCCAGGGCCGCCTAACCGAATATCCCACCGGTCCGGCTTTCCGAGGGAGAATAAATCCTAGTCTTCCGCGTTGTCCGGGCCGGGCAGCCCGCCATGCTCTGTCACCGCCGAGATCTCGGCGCCGGGAAAGGCATCGAGGACCGCCCGCACGGTCGGGTGGTCGGCCACGCCGGCCCGCAGCTCGGCGTCACGGGCCGCCCGCTGCTGATCCAGGGTCGGGGCGCCCGGGTCGTGGGATAGCCCGACCGCCCAGCGGCGCCCGGTGCGGGAATCAAGAAATCGCTTGATCTTGTGCGCCAGGTCGTCCGGTGCTCCGTCGGCCGGCCGGAACTCGATCCGCCCCGGCGCGAAGGCGACCAGATGCACGTTGTTGATGAGGTCGGCGTGCAGGATCGCCTCGCGCTCCGCCTCGGCCAGGGCCACCACCTCGGCGTAGGTCCGGGGATCGGCCGGCGGCGGCGCCTCCGGCTCGGGACGCGGCGCCTCGGCCAGTTTCAGGCGGGTGGTCGGGCCGTCGCGGCCGTCGCCCGGCGGCGGCGCGATGCCGCGCGCATCGCCCGGTGGCGGTACGGGGGGGGATGCCGGCGCGGCGACCGGCGCGCCTTGTCCGGACGGCGCCGGGACCCGCCCCTCCCGGAGGGCGCGGATCGCCTCGTCGGGAGTCGGCAGGGTGGCCGCGTGGGCCAGCCGGACGAGGATCATCTCCGCCGCCTGTAACGGCGACGGCGCCCCTCGTGCCTCCTGCAACCCCTTGAGCAGCATCTGCCAGGCCCGCCCGAGTGCCCCCATGTCCAATCTGGACGCCAGATCGCGGCCGCGCGTGCGTTCGGTTTCCGCCACGCCGGCCCGCTCGGCGGCGCCCGGCGCCACCTTGAGACGGGTCAGCCAGTGGGTCAGGTCGAGCATGTCCTGCAACAGGACATCCGGATCGGCGCCGGCCCGGTACTGTTCGTCGAGGATCGACAGGGCGGCCGCCGGATCGCCGCGCAGCGCCGCCTCCAGAAGATCGAACGACACCGCGCGGTCGGCCAGTCCCAGCATGTCGCGGACCAACGCCTCGTCGGCCCGGCCGGCGCCGTGGGCGATCGCCTGATCGAGCAGCGAAAGCCCGTCGCGCACGCTGCCGTCGGCGGCTCGCGCGATCAGGGCGAGGGCATCGGGCGTGACCGTTGCCCCCTCCGTCTCGGCGATGGCGGCGAAATGGGCTCCCAGTGTGTCCATGTCGACCCGGCGCAGGTCGAACCGTTGACAGCGCGACAGCACGGTGACCGGGACGCGGCGGATTTCGGTGGTCGCGAAGATGAACTTCACGTGATCGGGCGGCTCCTCCAGGGTCTTCAGCAGGGCGTTGAAGGCGCCCTTGGAGAGCATGTGCACCTCGTCGATGATGTAGACCTTGAAGCGGGCCGAGGCCGGTCGGTAGGCCACCCCCTCGATGAGGTCGCGGATGTTGTCGACCCCGGTGCGCGACGCGGCGTCCATTTCCAGAACGTCCACGTGGCGGTCCTCGGCGATGGCGCGGCAATGCTCGCAGACTCCGCAGGGGCGGACGGTCGGCCCGCCGGCGCCGTCCGGGCCGACGCAGTTGAGCGCCCGGGCGATGATCCGCGCGGTGGTCGTCTTGCCGACGCCGCGCACCCCGGTGAGGATGAAGGCATGGGCCAGACGGCCGGACTCGATGGCGTTGGTGAGGGTGCGGACCAGGGCGTCCTGGCCGATCAGGCCGGCGAAGTCGGATGGCCGGTACTTGCGGGCCAGGACCCGATACTCGGCCGCCGCCGGGCCGTGTTGCTCCGTCTCGGTCATCGGCCGCCCGCGCGTCGAACCTTGAGGAAAGTGGGAGACTGGCCGGCGACCCGCGTCGAAACTCGTTACGGCTGCTTCCTTCCGGACCTGACCGGGTTGGCGAGGAACGCGTCCGCCGCCAGCCTCCCGCCCGCTGTATAGCAAGTTTGTGGCGGCCAGGGCAAGCGGCGCCTAATCGTTGACCACCAGCACCCCCACCTGCGCTGCGTAGGCGCCCTGCGAGGCGGTGAAGGTCTCGGCCCAGGGAATATAAACGCCGCCGCTCTCGTTGGAGAACCGGTAGCGTCCGGGGTCCATCGGCACCACCCGTACCTCGCGCGACTGCCGGGGGGCGAGGGCGAACGAGATGATTCTTGGGCCGCCTTCGGCGTCGCGGCCCTCGAGTCCGGCCACCGCCGCGTGCCGGAAGAAATCCGGGGCGGCGAACGAGCGGGTGACGTTCTCGGTGTTGACCACCCGCAGCACGTAGGGTTGGCCGGTCTTCAGATTGACGAACGCCGGCCGCATGTCGCGCTCCAGGATCAGCACGTCCCGGGTCTCGGCGGTTGCCCAGTCGACCGACGCCAGGGCCGCCTCGCTGCGCGCCGCGTGATCCTTGGGGAACACATGGTGGGAGTCCCAGGTGTCGACGAGGTCCGAGTTGGCGCAGGCCGCGAGGCCGACCACCGCCGCCACGGCAGCCGCCATCTTGATTGCTCCGCCCATGGTTGTTGTCCCCAAAACGTTCGCGCCTTATCACGTTTATGCGGTCTTGTGGCATGAAAGGCAACAACGCAGGCGGCGCAATGCTTGGTTTCGGCGCCGCGATGTGACACCGTTCGGCGATGACCGACGCTTTCCTGACCTTTGTCGCCGACGGCCCCGACCGCCGGCCGCGCGACTGCCGCGACCCGTCCTGGATCACCGCCCGCCTGCACGCCCGCGACGCCCGGGTGCTCCCGGTGTGGCGCGACCGCAACTTGGTGCTGCCGGCCACCGACGAGCGGGGGCCGGCCGCCCTTGCCCTGGCCGGCGATCACGCGCGGGGCACCCTCCATCTGGCCGACGAGATCGTCTACCTGGGCGAGCGCGACGCCGTTCACTGGTTCGCGGCCGATCTGTCGGCCCGCGAGGGACCCGACCTGACGCCGATCCTGGGTCGCGCCGAGATCGCCGACCTGCGCGACATCGGGCAGTTGATGGAGCCGTTCGAGGCGATCCTCCTGGCCCGCGCGCGGGGTGTTCTGTACTGGCACCGCCGCAATCGATTTTGTGGCGCCTGCGGGTCGCCGACCGACTCCGAACAGGGCGGCCTGACGCGCCGTTGCAGGAATTCCGCTTGCGGGCTCGAACACTTCCCGCGCGTCGATCCGGCGGTGCTCGTCCACGTCACCCGGCCGGGTCCCGAGGGCGGTGCCTGCCTGCTGGCCCGCCAGCCGACCTGGCCGGCGGGCCTGTACTCCTGCGTCGCCGGTTTCGTGGAGCCGGGCGAGACCCTGGAGCAGTGCGTGCGCCGCGAGGTGCGGGAAGAAACCGGCATCGAGGTCGGCGAGGTGACCTACGCGGCGTCGCAGCCGTGGCCGTTCCCCTCGTCCCTGATGATCGGCTTCACGGCGGTCGCGCGCACCACCCGGCTCGCCATCGACACCGATGAGATCGAGGACGCCCGCTGGGTGACCCGCGCCCGGTTCGACCGCCTCGCCGACCTTGGAATCCGCCTGCCGCGTCGCGGGACCATGGCGCGGATCCTGATCGGGCAGTGGCTGGACACATCTGCGGCGCCGCCTTATCCGTCCGCTTGAGGCGTGTCACGCGGAGTCCGAATCACCCATGCGGGATCCGCCCGCCCCCGATCGCCGACATGTCGCAAAAACGTAATCTTCGCGTCATCCCGGGTTCATCACGTTGGATGAAAATTCGCCGTGCAAGGGACCAAAATCGCCGGCCGATCCGTCCCGGATCGCCGTTTTCACCAAGACATGAGACGAGGTTGTTCCAGATGACCAAATTCACCGCACTTGTCACGACGACGGCGATCGTCGCGGCGCTCGCGGCCGCGCCGGCCGGGGCCGCCGAGCCGACCCTGAAGTTCTCGCCGGTTCCCGTTCCGGTGACCGACGCCCAGAAGCGCGACATCCTGGCCAGCGACAACGTGACCATCGGCGCCGGCGCGACCACCAAGATCGGCTACAACACCATCGCCCGATCCGGCGACAAGCTGGGCGGCGGCGTGTTCGGCCTGCTGGTGGACAAGGACGGCAAGCCGGTCAAGAACGAGGACGGCTCCGAGCACATTTCGGTGTCGGTCGACTTCTCGTCGCTGCTGATGAAGGGCGACAAGCTCTACAACGTGACTCATTTCGAATCCCGGCCCGGCGCCATGTACCTGACCGAACTGGAGCAGGACGGCAACGGCATGCTGAAGGCCAAAAGCACCAAGAACATCGATTTCTCGGCCTATGGCGGTCTCTGGGTTCCCTGCGCCGGTTCGGTGACCCCCTGGGGCAACCATCTGGGTGGCGAGGAATATCCGCCGAACGCCCGCGAGGTCGAGGAAGCCAAGGAACTCAAGGATATCGACGACTATTATTATCCGATGGTCCGCTACTTCGGGGTCGATCCGTCGAAGGCCAGCGCGGATGAGTTCCGGGCCGTCTTCAATCCCTACAATTACGGCTACCCGACCGAGATCCTGATCGACGACATGGGCGGCGCCACGCCGGTGAAGCATTATTCCATGGGCCGGGTGGCGATCGAGTTGGCCTATGTGATGCCGGACCGGAAGACCGCCTACATCACCGATGACGGCACCAACGTCGGCCTGTTCATGTTCGTCGCCGACAAGGAAGCCGATCTTTCTGCCGGCACCCTGTATGCCCTGAAGTGGCACCAGACCTCGTCCAAGGACGGCGGCTCGGCCGACATCTCCTGGGTCAATCTGGGTCACGCCAGCAATAAGGAAATCGCTTCCATGGTGCGGGCCGGCACCAAGTTCTCGGATATCTTCGAGACCGCCAAGGGCGACAAGAAGACCGGCGCCTGCCCGAGCGGTTTCAAATCGACCAACACCACCGACGGCTTCGAGTGCCTGAAGCTGAAGCCGGGCATGGAGGTCGCCGCGTCGCGCCTGGAGACCCGCCGCTACGCCGCCTACATGGGCGCCACCACCGAGTTCCGGAAAATGGAGGGCATCACCTTCGATCCGAAGCGCGATACCATGTATCTGGCGATGTCGGCCGTCGAGCGCGGCATGCAGGACCACCGCAAGGGCGCGAAGGTTAACCACAGGTACGACATCGGCGGTCCCAATGACATCCGGGTCGGCTACAATAGCTGTGGCGTGGTTTACGGCATGACCCTCGGCTCCGACATGAAGATCGGCTCCGACTACGTGATCAAGTCGATGTATCCGGAAGTGGTCGGCCAAATGGCGAAGTACGCCAAGGACAGCGACTACGCCAACAACAAGTGTCACGTGGACGGCATCGCCAACCCGGACAACGTGACCTTCATCACGGATTACGACACCCTGATCATCGGCGAGGACACCGGATCCGGCCACCAGAACGACGTGATCTGGGCCTACGACGTCAACACCAAGGACCTGACCCGAATCCAGACCACGCCCTACGGCTCGGAGACCACCTCCCCGTATTGGTATGGCAACTACGGCGGTCACGGGTACCTGATGAGCGTCATCCAGCACCCCTACGGTGAATCCGACCAGGACAAGGCGAGAAACCCGGCGGACACCATGGGCTATGTCGGTTACATCGGCCCGTTCCCGGCGATGGCGAAATAGCCTCGTCCGTCCGTCCGGGCGTCAGGATTGGGAAAGGGGGCCTCGGCCCCCTTTTCATGCTTCGCCGACTCTTCGTGAAAACGTCCCTCACGGACCGATCCGGGCCCGCACGGCGGCGTGAATCTCGTCGTTCACCGATTCCTCGATGTCGAGGATCGGGCCGATCCGGCGCATCAGCCGCGCTTCGTATTCGTGGAGACTTCCGTCCGCGTACATGATTTCCCAGACCATTTCCAGGAGCGCCTTGCGCTGCGCCGCGTCAAGCGCGTCGTTGAGCACCATGGAAAAGGCATAGAGACCCTGTCGCCCGGAGAGCACGTCGAGCGCCTCGTCGATCAGTTGCGCGGCGTGCCGGGGGCGCAGGTCGAAATGATCGGCCATCCGCGATTCGATCATCTTCCGTTCGTCGTCGGAAAACTCGTCGTCGGCCGCCGCCGCCTTGAGCATCAGGGCGCAGGTGGCCACCTGCACGACGCTGAAGGCGGCGGTGTCGCCCTCGGTCCTCAGGTCGTGGAAAATCGCTTTCAGGCCGCCGATCATCGCCGCATTGTGGCGTGGCGACGGCCGGGCGTCCAGACGGATTAGCGGTCCAGCAGGCCGAGCGCCGCGAGGTCGTCGCGCAGGCGTTCGGCATCGCGGAACAACAGCGCCACGAATCCCGCCGCCGCCGCTCCGGCGACGTTCTCCGGACGATCGTCGATGAACACCATCCGGCCGGCCGGACGGCCCACGCGGTCGATCAGGATCTCGTAAACGCGGCGGTCCGGCTTCATCACCCGTTCCTCGCCCGACACCACGAAGACGTCGAACGGGTCGAAGATGCGGAACCGGCGACGCGCCATGGGCATCGTCTCGCGCGCGCAGTTGCTCAGCACGTGCAGGGGCACGTCGCGCGACGCCAGGGCCTCGACAATCTCCGTCATGCCGTCCACCGGTCCCGGGATCATTTCGAGCCAGCGGTCGTAATAGGCTTCGATCCGGTCGGCGTGCTCCGGATGGCGGGCGGTCAAATCCTCGGTCGCCGCGCGGAGCGAACGGCCGGCATCCTGCCGGACGTTCCAGTCCTCGGTGCAGACGGTGGCGAGAAAATGCTCCATGTCCGCCGTGTCGTCGAACAGCTTGCGGTAGAGATGCCGGGGATTCCAGTCGAGCAGAACCCCGCCCATGTCGAACACGACGGCGTCGGGCGGCGTCATCGGTCAGGCCGAGGCGCCGTGGCAGTGCTTGTACTTCTTGCCCGATCCGCAGGGGCAGGGGGCGTTGCGCGATATCTTGCCCCAGGTCGTCGGATCGTTGGGGTCGATGTCGTCGGCCGCCTGCCGCGATCGGATCGGCGTCGGTCCCGTGGCGGCTGGCGCCGCCGCCTCGCCGCCATCCAGCAGGCCGGTCGCCTGCTGGTATCCGAGCGCCGGATCGATCCGCGTTTCGTGGGTTTCCCGTTCCGTCGCGTCCATGAAAAAGGCCTCGCCGGGCGCCAGTTGCAGCTCCACGTGCATGAGAAGGTGAACCGCCCGCTCGCGCAGGGTGGCGAGCATGTCCTCGAACAGCGTGAACGCCTCGCGCTTGTATTCGTTGAGCGGGTCGCGCTGGCCGTAGGCGCGCAGGCCGATGCCCTGGCGCAGGTGATCGAGGGTCAGCAGGTGGTCCTTCCAGACGGTGTCGAGGACCTGGAGCACGACGCCCTTTTCCACGTCGCGCATGATTTCGGGCCCGTAGTTGGCGACCTTCTCGGCCGCCTTGGCGTCGGTCGCCTGGAGCAGGCGGTCGCGGATTTCCGCCTCGGCGATGCCGTCCTCGCGCGCCCAGTCCCTCAACGGCAGATCGAGGCCGAAAAGACGCAGGATGTCCGCGTGCAGGCCGTCCATGTCCCATTGCTCGGCGAACGCCTTGGCGGGCACGTGGCGGGCCACGATGTCCTCGATCACGTGGTGGCGCATGTCGCGCACCATCTCGGCCACGTCCCGCGCGGCCATAAGCTCGCGCCGCTGCTCGTAGACCACCTTGCGCTGATCGTTCATCACGTCGTCGAACTTGAGCAGGTTCTTGCGGATCTCGAAGTTGCGCGCCTCGACCTTCTGCTGAGCCTTTTCCAGGGCCTTGTTGATCCACGGATGAACGATCGCCTCGCCCTCCTGGAGCCCCAGCTTGCGGAGCATGCCGTCCATGCGGTCGGACCCGAAGATGCGCATCAGGTCGTCCTGCAACGAAAGATAGAATTTCGATTCGCCGGGGTCGCCCTGGCGGCCGGAGCGGCCGCGCAACTGGTTGTCGATGCGGCGGCTCTCGTGGCGCTCGGTCCCGATCACGAACAGTCCGCCGGCGTCGATCACCGTCTGCTTGTTGGCCGCCACCTCGGCGACGATGGCGTCGCGTTTCTCGCCGAAGGCGTCGCTGTCCGGGTCGAGGTCGTTCAGTTCGGTGGCGATGCGCATGTCCACGTTGCCGCCCAGCTTGATGTCGGTGCCGCGGCCGGCCATGTTGGTGGCGATGGTGACCGCGCCGGGCGCCCCGGCCTGGGCGATGTACAGGGCCTCGCGGCCGTGGTTCTTGGCGTTCAGCACGTTGTGCGGGACCTTGCGCTTGGCGAGCAGGCCGGCCAGGAGTTCCGACTTCTCGATCGAGACCGTGCCCACCAGGGCCGGCTGGCCACGCTTGTGGCAGTCCTCGATCAGGTCGACGATGGCGGCGTTCTTCTCCTCGGCGGTGCGATAGACCTCGTCGTCCTGGTCGACCCGGCCGACGGCCACGTTGGTCGGGATCTCGATCACCTCGAGGCCGTAGATCTCGGCGAATTCCCCGGCCTCGGTCATCGCGGTGCCGGTCATCCCGGCCAGTTTCGGATACAGGCGGAAATAGTTCTGGAAGGTGATCGAGGCCAGGGTCTGGTTCTCGTTCTGGATGGTCACCGATTCCTTGGCCTCCAGGGCCTGATGCAGGCCGTCGGAATAGCGGCGCCCCTCCATCATGCGGCCGGTGAACTCGTCGATGATCACCACCTTGTTGTCCTTGACCACGTAGTCCACATCGCGGGTGAACAGCTTGTGGGCGCGCAGGGCCTGGTTGGCGTGGTGGACCAGCGAGATGTTCTGGATGTCGTACATGTTGCCTTCGGTGAGCACGCCCGACTCACGCATCAGGGTTTCGATCCTCTCGGTGCCGGCCTCGGTGAAGGTGATGCTGCGCGCCTTCTCGTCCTTTTCGAAATCCTCGTCGCCGAGGCCCGGGATCAGCGCGTCGATGCGCACGTAAAGGTCGGAATTGTCCTCGGTCGGGCCGGAAATGATGAGCGGCGTGCGCGCCTCGTCGATCAGGATGGAGTCGACCTCGTCGACGATCGCGAAGTTGAACGGCCGCTGCACCAGATCGTCGTGCCGGAACTTCATGTTGTCGCGCAGATAATCGAAGCCGAGTTCGTTGTTGGTCCCGTAGGTGACGTCGGCCGCGTAGGCGACGCGCCGCTCGGCGTCGGTCAGGCCGTGCACGATGCAGCCCACCGACAGGCCCAGGAAGTGATAGACGCGGCCCATCCAGTCGGCGTCGCGGCGGGCCAGGTAGTCGTTCACGGTGACCACGTGGACACCGGCTCCGGCGAGCGCGTTCAGGTAGACGGACAGGGTGGCGACCAGGGTTTTGCCCTCGCCGGTCTTCATCTCGGAGATCATTCCCCGGTGCTGCACGATGCCGCCCATCAACTGCACGTCGAACGGCCGCTCGCCGAGTACCCGTCGGGCCGCCTCGCGCACCGTCGCGAAGGCGTCCGGCAGCAGGTCGTCGAGGGTTTCCCCGGCCGCCAGCCTGTCGCGCAGCATCGGCGTGCGGGCCGCCAGATCGGCATCGCTCAACCGCGCCACGTCCGGCTCCAGTGCGTTGATGGCGTCGACGATCTTGCGCAGGCCGCGGACATAGCGGTCGTTGGCCGTGCCGAACATCTTGCGGGCGATGGCGCCGAACATGGGAAACCTCGGGGCTGTGTCATTAGGTCGTAGAAACGCGCCACGCCCGTGACAACCGACGTTTCGCGGCAGGCCAAGAGATAGAGGGGGCGGGGAGCCCTGTCAACGACGGCCCGGATACCATTCGCGCTGGCCTCTTTGGCGAATTCTTGGTACCATCTCAAACCGGAATTGTATTATTTGGCCAAGGGCAGAAGCTCGACCGTGGCGCATGTTCCTCTCCGGGAGCCGCGGGGCCCTCAGAAAGAGGAGACGACGTCGATGAACGAGAGCACCATCGGGGGTCTTCCGACCCAGCAGGTGCAGCCCAAGGGCGATGCCCGGACGGCCCATCAGCAGCCGGCCGAACGGCCCGATCTGGAACGCCTGCAGCAATTGCAGGCGCGCGACCTCCAGAAACCGGTCGAGAGCGAGCAGCAGAACAGAACCGGCGACCCGACCGGCGAAAAGGGGTCCGGCGTGGTGGTCGACCTCAAGACCATTCCGCGCGCCGCCCTGCCGACCGTGACCGGCGTTTCGCCGGCCCGCGCCCTGTCCTACGCGGTGGCGGCGCTGAAGGTGGAACTGTCGACCCTGTTCGTGATTCTCGGCCAGACCGGCGACACCTCGTCGGAGATCGCCGAGAAGGTCGGCAGCCAGATCGATCAGGACATCCAGTTGGGTCGCGGCGGCGGCACCAATGTCGTTCAGAAGGTCACCCAGGCCCTGGACGGGGTGACGACGCCGCCGATCAAAACCGGCGGCGGCGTGGTGTCCGGCTCGGAATCGGTGGATGTGTCGATCAGCGTGCAGGACTTGCAGATTCGTCTCGGGGCTCCGGGGGCGGGGCTCGAGGTCAACTACGGGGCGATCGACGTCGGCATCGAGCGCACCTCGGGCGCCGTGCTGTCGAGCGGCGACCTTGCCGTCTATGCGCGCGAGATCAACGGCAGCGAGATCGACCTCGCCACGGTGGAGAGCGGGATCCTGTTCACCGGCTCGTCCGAGGCGGTGCGGTCGCAGGCGGTCAGCCTGGGGATCCGGCCCGAGGTGGCGCACGAACTGCCGCCGGCGGCGCGTGGAAACGAGCCGCAACGGGTGGCGACCTACGGCCCGCAGGCATTGCGCCAGGAAGGCCGGGTGAGCGGCGACGCCGGCCAGGAGGCGGAACTCAACGTGCTCAGGCGGCGGATCGACCAGGCGGTGACGTCGTTGCTGCTGGTCAACGGAGGCAACGTGCGCGAGGCCGAGGGCGAAAAAGGCCTCACCCTGCTCAGCCTCGACGCCGTGCGGCCATTGTTCTCGCGGCGCGACGGTCAGGTGCAGTTGTCGCCTGGACTGGTCCAGTTCGCGCAGGCCGCGGAACGCGCCACCCTGCCCAAGGACCGGATCACGCCGAAGGATTTCGATACCCTGGCGTGAGGCGCGTCCCGGCGGCCGGCCGGCCGCTCACAGACGCAGGATTTCCGATTCGGGGATCGCCCGGGTCCGCCGCTCCGGACCCGGCCATCGCGCATCGTCGCGGGCCTCGTGGCGTCGCCGGTCGGGGCCGAAAAAAGTCGCGGTATCGATGAAGAACCGGGGTTTTTCGATCAGCGATCGGATGCGGGCATACAAGGCATGCGCATGGACCGGCTTGGCCAGGTACTCGGTCACTCCCGCGTCGCGCGCCTGAATCACCCGCGAAACCTCCGCGTAACCGGACACCAGGATTACCGGCAGGAACGGGTTCGGGCTGTCGGGGGCGCCGCGCAGACGCTGCACGAAGGCAAGTCCGGTGCCGGACTTCAATTCCCAATCACAGAGCACGATGTCGGGCCGGAATCCGCGCAGGCGGTCCCAGGCCTCGTGGGTGTTGGACGCCTCGGCGATGAGGCGCGCGCCGAGTTCCTCCAGCACCGTGCGGAGCAGCAGGCGCATGTTGTCGCTGTCGTCGAGGATCAGGATCCGGACGTTCGCCAGTCTGTATCCCGCCATGTCCTGCCCCGGTAGCTGGAATGCGAGCAGCTTTTAGCAGAAGCCGCAACGTGAAACAAATCTTAAAAATGTGGCGGTTTTGCAAGATTTTCGGGGTATTCGCGTTTGCCGGAACCCACGCTTTTCCACGGGTCAAGGTCCTTGCCGCCCGCGTCCCGATATGCTTCAGTCGCCGCCCGAACCGTGAATCAGGGAAGCGCCGCCCATGAAACCCCTCGTCAAACCGATCCTCGCCGCCGGCCTCCTGGCGGCCGTCGCGATCGCCCCCGCCCATGCCCAGTCGCCGGACACCGTGGTCGCCAAGGTCGGCGATTCGACCATTACCTTCGCCGATGTCCTGGCCGCCCGCGAGCGGATGCCCGAGCAGTTCGCGCAGGTGCCGGTGGAGCAGATCTATCCACTGCTGGTCAACGGCCTGATCGATTCGCGACTGGCGACCGCCGAGGCGCGTCGCCAGGGCCTGCAGAACGACGACGAGGTTCGCCGGATGGTGCGGGAGTTCGAGGGCCAGGTGATCGAACGGATTCTGGTCGCCAATTACGTGCGCGAGAGGATGACCGACGAGGCGTTGCGCGCCGAGTACGACAAGCTGGTCGCCGCCGAGCAGGGCAAGACCGAGATCCATACCCGGCACATCCTGCTGGAGGATCGCGCCGCGGCCGATGCCGTGATCCGCGACCTTGATGCCGGGGCCGATTTCGCCGAGCTGGCCACCGCCCGGTCGACCGGACCCTCGGCGCCGCGTGGCGGCGACCTCGACTGGACCGTCGAGGGGATGCTGGTTCCGGCCTACGAAAGCGCCGCCAAGGCGCTCGCGGAGGGAGCCTACACCCAGGAGCCGGTGCAGACCCAGTTCGGCTGGCACGTGATCAAGCTGGAGGGGCGCCGCGACAAGCAGCCGCCGACCTTCGAGGACGCCCAGCGCCAGTTGCAGATGCGGGTCACCCGGCGGCTGGCCGATGAACTGGTCTCCAGCCTGCGCGACGGCGTCAAGATCGAGAAGTTCGACCTGGACGGCAATCCGGTCGAATAGGGAGGGGACTCGCCGATGACCAAGCTGTCGCCGTTGGCCCCGGCGCGGTTTCCCGATCTGCCGCCTCTGGCCGGAGTCGATCTCTCGGCCTTCGCGGCCGGCATCCGCTATCGTAACCGATCCGATTTGATGCTGATGCATTTCCCGGACGGCGCGGCGGCGGCCGGCGTGTTCACCCGCTCGCGCACGGCCTCGGCGCCGGTCCTTTGGTGCCGCGAGGCCTTGCGCCGGAGCGCCGGACGGGCCCGCGCGGTGCTGGTCAACGCCGGCAACGCCAATGCCTTCACCGGTCGCTCGGGCGAGGAGTCGGTGGCCCGGGTGCGGGCGCGCTGCGCCGCCGATCTGGGATGTCCCGAGACCGAGGTCTACCTGGCCTCGACCGGCACCATCGGCGAGGATCTGCCCGACGGCCGCATCACCGACGCCATGCGATCCGTCATCGACGACCTGGGTGGCGGCAAATGGGCCGACGCGGCGGCGGCCATCATGACCACCGACACCTTCCCCAAGGGAGCGACCCGGACGGCCGACATCGATGGCGCGACGGTGACCCTCAATGGAATCGCCAAGGGATCCGGCATGATCGCCCCCGACATGGCGACCATGCTGGCCTACGTGGCGACCGACGCCGATATTCCGCCGGCGGTGCTGCAAGCGTTGATCGAGGAGACCGCCGAGCACAGCTTCAACCGCATCACCGTGGACTCCGACACCTCGACCTCGGATACCCTGATGATGTTCGCCACCGGCCGGGCGGGCAATCCGCCACCGTCGTCGGTCGACGACCCTCGGCTGTCCGATTTCCGCGCCAAGGCACACGACCTGATGCTCGATCTGGCGCACCAGGTGGTGCGCGACGGCGAGGGGGCGACCAAGTTCGTGGAGATCCGCCTGAGCGGTGCCGAGGACGACCGGGCGGCCAAGGTCGTCGCCCTCGCGATCGCCAATTCGCCGCTTGTCAAGACGGCGATCGCCGGCCAGGACGCCAACTGGGGACGCATCGTGATGGCGGTCGGCAAGGCCGGCGAGACGGCCGACCGGGACCGCCTGAGGATCGCCATCGGCGGCATTCCGGTGGCGGCCGACGGCCGCGCCGTGCCGGGCTACGACGAAGCCCCGGTGGCCGCCCACATGACCGGCCGGGACATTCTGATCGAGGTCGATCTGGGGGTCGGGACCGGCCGCGCCGTGGTCTGGACCTGTGACCTGACCCACGACTACATCCGCATCAATGCCGACTACCGGACCTGATTCGGGCGGCCGTTTCGGCGTCCGGCCGGCGCGTCTCCTGCTGGTCAGCGCGGTGGCGTTGCTGGACGCCGACTCCCGGGTTCTCCTGGCCCGACGGCCACCCGGCAAGGCAATGGCCGGGCTGTGGGAATTTCCCGGCGGCAAGGTTCGCGACGGGGAAAGTCCGGAATCCGCCCTGGTCCGCGAACTGGACGAGGAGCTTGGCATCGACGTGACCGAAAGCTGCCTCGCGCCGCTGACCTTCGCCAGCCATTCCTACGACGATTTCCATCTTCTCATGCCGCTGTTCGCGTGCCGCGCTTGGCACGGCGTGGTCACCCCGCGCGAGGGGCAGGCGCTGCGCTGGGTACGTCCGGAACGGTTGGCCGAGTTTCCCATGCCGCCGGCCGATGCGCCTTTGGTTCCGGTGCTGCGGGATTGGCTTTAGCGGGGTCACCCTACAAGTTGTAGCACCTTAAACATATGTAAATAAACATATCTTGCGCGCTGCATAATTTAGATTTATTATCATCCGCAGTTCTGATCGAGAGCGCCCGGCGGCAACCGGGCATCCGACTCCCCCTGGATCCCTGAGTGGATCCACTCCCTCGGCCAATTGATCCGGCGCCCGGCCGGGGGAGCTTTTTTTAACGGCGGTTCGTCAGGAGAGGCATGCGGATTCCGAGTAGTCAATTCGGGATCCGTATTCCGTCGTTTTTGAAACGGTGGCCCCTCGGGGCCGAGCGGCGGGCCGAAGGCCGCGCGGAGCGAGGGGGCGGACTTCAATCCTTCGCTCGGGTGCGATGTCAGCGGCCGGCCGCCGCCTTTTCGTGCGCCTCGGTGATCTGGCCTTCCGTCAGGCCGCGCGCCAGCACGTCGTGGAGATCGTGGTAGCCGGTCGCCATCGGGCCGGCCAGCAGGCACCAGGCGAGGGCGTCGATGCGGTCGGACTCGGTTTTCGCGCCGCGCGCCGCCAGGTAGGCGATACGCAACGCGGCTTCCCGCAGGCCGCCGGCAAACGCGGTTTCGTGCCAGCCACGCGCCGCCGTCAGGTCGCGGGGCACCCCCGTGCCGTTTTCCAGCATCACCGCGTAGTTGTAGGCGGCGCGCGGCGATCCGTTGTCGGCCGCCCGCCGGGTCCAGCGCGCCGCCAGGGTGGGGTTGCGCGGCACGCCCAGACCCCCGGCATAGAGGCTGGCCAGCCGCATCTGCGCCGGCAGGTAGCCCCGTTCGGCCGCTTCCCGATACCAGCGGGCGGCGGCTTTCGGGTCGGCATTCACCTGAATGCCGCGCTCCAGGCGAACCGCGTACAGGAACATGATCTTCGGGTTGCCGGCGCGCACCGCCTGCTCGTACCAGTCCCGGACCTCGGCCGCGTTGCGGGGCGCCGGAGGCACGTCGGCCCGGGCGACGTCGCAGCAAAGGATCAGAAGGGTGGCGAGACCCCCGATCGTCCATGATGCACGGTTCGGCAAAACCGGAATTCCTCGTTCCGGTCATCATTTTACGGGAGCCGGGAGGTATTCGCAAAAGGTTCCCGGCCGTCACCGATCCGGGTCCCGCGACCGCCCTCGGGCGGCGGCCCGGACGCGATCACGTATCACGCCCCCAGCAGAATCGGCAGGTCGGCCATCCGGCTGAATACCCGGGGCACGCCGGTTTCGGCCAGCCGGTCGGCGTAGCCGGGGCCGCAGTGACCGCCGCCCACGAAGCCGAAGGTGCGCATTCCCGCCGCCATGCCGGCCCGCACCCCGGACAGGCTGTCCTCGACGACCACGCAGTTGCGCGGCGCCACGCCCAGGGTCTCGGCGGCCAGCCAGAACAGGTCCGGGGCGGGCTTGCCGCGCGCCACCTGGGCGGCGCTGAACAGGCGCGATCCGAACAGATCGGCCAGGCCCGTGACCTCCAGCGAGCGCGTGATCTTGGCCGGACTGCCCGACGACGCCACGCAATGGGCCATGGGCAAGGCGGCGATGACCTCGCGCACCCCGTCGATGGCCTTGAGGTCGCGGCGGAACGCGGCGTCGTCGCGGGTCCGGATCTGGGCCTCGAAATCCTCCGGCAGGTCGAGGCCGCAAAGGTCGCGGACCCTGTCGCGCACCGTCGCCATGGAGATTCCGGTATACCGGTCGAAGCAGTCTTGCGGGCTGTGCGGAGCGCCCAGTTCGGTGAGGAACTCGGCCAGCACCCGGGCCGCGATGGGCTCGGAATCCACCAGCACCCCGTCGCAGTCCCAGATGATCAGGTCCACGGGATCACGGTTCACGGCGCGCCTCCGCGCCCAGGACCGCCCGCAGCCCCTCGCGGTAGCTCGGACAGGCCAGGGTCACCCCCAGTTCGTCGTGAAGGCGGCGGTTGGCCACCGTCCGGTTGTCCCGCCAGAAGCTGCGCATCATCGGGCTCATCGCCGGTTCGGCGTCGGCGTAGGCCTGAAGCGGTGGCGGCGCGACGCCGAGCAGCCGGCAGGCCTCCTCGACCACATGGCGCGGCTCGGCCGGCTCGTCGTCGGTCACGTTGTAGGCGGCGCCGGGATTGGGCCGGGCGATGGACGCCTCGAGGACGCGGGCGATGTCGTCCACGTGGATGCGTCCGAACCGGTGGCCGGGACGGTCGATGCGTTTCGATGTCCCGGCCCGCACCCGGTCCAGCTCGCTGCGTCCGGGGCCGTAGATGCCGGCCAGCCGGAACACATGGACCGGCAGGCGGCGGGTCTCGAACAGGGTCAGCCAGCCGTCCTCGGCCGCCACCCGGCGTCGCGAGCGATCCTGCGTGGCGTCGCGCGGCGCCGCCTCGTCCACCACGCCGCCGCCGGTGTCGCCATAGACCCCGGTGGTCGACAGGTAGCCGATCCAGGACAGGTCGTCCGGCAGGTCGGCGGCATGCATGTCGAGCACCGGGTCGCCGGCCATGTCGGGCGGCACCGAGGCCAGTACGTGGGTCGCCGACCGCAACGCCACCAGGCCCTCGGCGGTCAGCGGATGGTCGCGGTCGAATCGGAACAGGCGTGAATCGCCGATCGGCGCCTCGCGGCCGGTGCCGTGCACCATCCAGCCGGCGGCGCGCAATCGGGAAGCCAGGACCCGGGCGCTGTATCCGAGCCCGAACACGAACAGTCTCGACAAGGCCATGCTCCGGCAGGGGTCTTGAAAGGCGGGCGACGAGAGCCGACCTTAAGGGCCGAATGGTCGCCGCGCAAGGGGCCGCCCAAACGACAACGAACCTTCGGAGGATTCGTCCGTGAGCATGCCCCACCGCCGCAAGGTGCACGAAATCGCCGCCGGAACCCTGGTTCAGCGCGACCCCGACGGGCCCTATTTCATGACGGCGGAACGAGAAGGCAAGGAATACGTCCACCATTACCTAGTGCGCCTGCACCCGCGACCGGCGAGCGAGGCCGAGACCACCGTCGTCTATCTGGACCCGGAGGAGGATCTGCTGGACCACGGCGCGCCGCCACCGCTCGACATGGGGCCGGTCGCCGGCGCCGCGCGGCCGGCCTGCGGCGATCTGTTCGCCAACGCCCATGGCACCTTTTTCATGGTTCGGGACACTCCGAGATCGCAGAAGCACTTCGCGTTCGTGAACACCTCCTCGGGCATGTTCTCGCGCCGCGAGGACCGGGCGGTGGAGCGGGTGCACGCCGATTGGGCTCTGGACCTGAGCGGTCTGTAGTCCGCGCTTGGCGCGAGCCTTGGGGACCCGAACCGATCATTCGGCGAAACCGATTCCGGCGATACCGACGGCGCCGCCGCCGAGCAGGCGGCGTGCCGTGAGCCCATTCACGCCTCCCAGGGCATAGACGGCGAGCGGCGCCCGGCGGGTCCAGGCGGCGAACCGCCAGGGTCCGACGCCGTCCGAATCTGGGTGGCTGCGGGTCGCGAACACGGGCGACAGCAATGCCGCGTCGGCGCCGATGCGCGCCGCCCGGCGCAGCGCGGCCGGCGAATGGGCGGCGGCGGTGATGATCCAGCAGCGGCGTCGTGGTCGTGGCGGCCGGTGCGCCGCCGCGGCCTCCGACAGATGCAGTCCATCAGCGCCGCAGCGCCAGGCGAGTCCGGGGTCGCCGGCGATCGACAGCCGTATTCCGCGACGCCGGCAGACCGGCAGCAGCCGATCGGCCCAGACGCGCCGCGCGTCGGCGTCGCGGTGACGCAGGATCAGCAGGCTGCCGCGCGGCAACCGGTCCAGCGCCGGCCGTGGATCGGGCAGCCGCGTCTCGTCGGTCATCAGGATCAGCGGCGGCAGGTGGTGGACGTCGGCCCGCCGATTGAGCCGTCGCGCCACCTCTGCTAGGGTCGGCATACGGATGTGTCCCCCGGTTCATGCGGAGTCCCATGATCGTCGAGCCCGACGTGGCAAGCAACCTTGCCGCCGTTCAAGACCGAATCGATGCCGCCGCGCGCGCCGTCGACCGCGATCCGGCGGCCGTTACCCTGGTCGCGGTCGGCAAGACCAAGCCGGCCGAGGCCATCCGTCCGGTCCTGGCGGCCGGACACCGGGTGTTCGGCGAGAACCGGGTGCAGGAGGCGGAGGACAAATGGCCGGCCCTGAAGGCCGCGTTCCCCGACGCCCGCCTGCACCTGATCGGCCCCCTACAGACCAACAAGGTCCGCGCGGCGGTCGCGGTCTGCGACGTCATCCAGAGCCTGGACCGGCCGAAGCTGGCCCGTCATCTGGCGCGCGCCTTCGAGGAGTCCGGGCGGCGCCTCGATTGTTTCGTGCAGATCAACACCGGCGAGGAACCCCAGAAGGCGGGGCTGCTGCCGGATGCGGCCGATGCCTTCCTGCGCGACTGCCGGGAGGTCTACGATCTGCCGGTTCGCGGCCTGATGTGCATTCCCCCAATCGACGAGGAACCAGCCTTGCACTTCGCGCTTCTGCGCGCCATCGCCGAGCGCAACGGCCTGCCCGAGCTGAGCATGGGGATGAGCGATGATTTCGAGCGGGCGATCCGTCTGGGGGCGACCCACGTGCGGGTCGGCACCGCGATTTTCGGGTCCCGGCCGCCGGTCATCCCGCGACCGTAAGGACGTCGCCCGGCGCGCAGTCGGCCAGCAGCGTCAGCAGGTCGGGCAGGTCCAGGGCGACGCACCCCCGGGTCGGCGCGTGATCGGCGCGCGCCACGTGCAGGAACACCGCGCTGCCGGCGCCGGGAACCGGGGGCGCGTCGTTGTGACCGAGCACCACGATCACGTCATAGATCGAATCGTCCCGCCAAAGGGATTCCGCGCCATGGGAATGGGGGAGCGCGACCTGTTGATTGTATCGCGGGTCGGTCGGATCGTCGCTCCATCCGTCATGCGGGGCCAGCGGATGGACCGGCAGTCGCGTCGCTGGCCGGTCGAGGCGATCCGGTCGATAGAGTACCCGGCGCAGGGAAAACGAACCGACCGGCGTGGTTCCGTCGCCTTCCCGCTTGTTTGACGACAGGCCGTTTTTCCCAAGAGCGCAACGAACCCGCCGAGACTTCCAGGTCAGGTACCCGTCGGCCGCGACGCGGATGTCCATCGGTCACCCGCCCGGCTGTCCGCCCTGGTACCGCTCCAGTCCGTCCATCAGCGACTGGGCGAACCAGCCGTCGGCCTCGGCTTGACCGTCGTTCCCGCCGGCGGTCCAGGGGTTGTGGGCCGAAAGGGCTCTGAGACGGGCATCCAGCGCGTCGTCGCTCGGTTGGGGCGACGGAGGTTCGGGACCCGGGTCGAACGGCGTGGCGCGGGCCGCCGGGCCGGTGGCCGACGCGGGATCGGCCCCCGGCGCGCCGCGCAGGGCTTGCGCGAACAGGGCGGTGCCCAGTCCGGCCTCGTTGCGGGGGCGGGACGACGGCGCGAGGCGCGACAGTTCGGTTGCGGCGGTGGCGTTCGGGGATCGGGCGGCGGCCAGTTGCTGGCGATGGGCCAGTTCGCGGCGCGCCCATTCGGATACCAGGGCGAAGTCGTCGGCCGGCGGTCGGCCGGCGGCGGTGTCGAATTCGGCCTCGGGCGACGGCGGTTCGGTCTCGTCCTCGCCGGTCAGGAAGGCATAGGCATGCTCGGCCGCGTCACGACCGGTTTCCGCTTCGACAACGGTATTGAAAAGCGATGCCACGAATCCGATCGGCCCGCCGTACAGGGTGCCGCCCATCACGCGCGGCGCGGCGTCGATGCGATCCTCGGTCAGGTTGCGGTAGATGGTGCCAACGATCGGCAGGTGGTGGAGTGGGTTGAGAACATCCAGGACATCGTCGAAGGTCAGGCCGTCGTCGCCGAACCAGGCCGTCTCGGTCGCGGACGTCGGCTTGGTGTCGGCCGCCGCGCGGTCGGACGGCGGCGGGGGCGACGCGAGGGGCAGGGCGCTGGCGGCGTTCATGGCGAGATCCTCGGTTGTCGTCACGAGAACGTAAGCATCCCGCGTGCCAGAACATAAACGATAGTATTTTCAGGGTGTTGCGCCGCGCGAAGCGGTGCTTCCACGGCCCGGTGGAGGCAGAAATTTCCGCGCCCCTAGAACAAATGGCCGCCCTTGACCGCCTTGGTCGCCAGGTACAGTCGGTTGTGTTCATTGGATGGAAAGGCGTGCGGCACCCGTTCCACCACCTCGATTCCGCAGTGGCCCAGGGCGTCCACCTTGGCCGGATTGTTGGTCAGCAGGCGGACCCGCGTGAATCCGAGCTGACGCAGCATCTCGGTGGCCGGCAGGTAGATTCGCTCGTCGGCGTCGAACCCCAGCAGTTCGTTGGCCGCCATGGTGTCGATGCCGCCGTCCTGCAGGGTGTAGGCGCTCAGCTTGTTGACCAGACCGATGCCGCGCCCCTCCTGGGCCAGATAGAGCAGCACGCCGCTTCCGGCGTCGGCGATTTCGCGAATGGCGCCGCGCAACTGATCGCCGCAGTCGCAACGCAGCGAGCCCAGCAGGTCGCCGGTGAAGCATTCCGAGTGCAGGCGGGTGAGCACCGGCCGACCCGGCGGCGGTTGGCCGATCACGATGGCCAGATGCTCGATGCCGCCGTCGGCCGGGCGGAAGGCGAGGATGCGCGTTTGATCCGCATCGGCCAGCGGCACCCGAGCCTCGCTGACCGGGCGCAGGGTGCGCGCCGCCGTCGCCTCGTGCTGGAACACGTCGCCGGCGTCGACCAGAATCATGTCGTGACGCACCGCCCAGGCCGCGAGGTCCTCGGCCGCCGGGTCGGCGATGTCGGCCACCACCGCCGCCGGCAGCAGGCGCGCCACCTTGGCGAGGCCCACCGCCGCGCTCTCGCAGCCATGCGGCGAGGCCGGCGACAGCCGGGGCGGGGACGCGAGAAGATTTTTCAGGTCGTCCGCCCCACAACTCAGCGGATCGGCCAACCGGCACAGCGCCTCGGCGCTCGGGTCGGCGCCCAGGTCGAGCAGCAGGGCGGATTCCGGGCGCCCCGGAAGATCGCCCGCCAGACCGAGCACGGCGGCGCGCCGCGCGGTCACGCAGAGCAACGGCCGCGACATCGATCGCGCGGTCAGGCTGGCCAACAGGTCGGGTGTCATCGCCTCGGCGGCGCAGGCCACGACGGCCCGTCCGCCGCCGCCCATCACGACCACTGCGCGGCCGCGTCGCAATTCGGAGACCGCCCGGTCGACGGACAGCAGGGACACGGGGTGGCGCGACGCCGGGATGGTGGCGGACAGGCGGTGCGGCATGGCGGTATTGTTGCAGGAGTCCCGTTGAATGTCTTATAAATTTGGTCGGTCCGCCAGCGCGGCGACCCTGCTTAGTTAGCGTTCCGGGACCTTGACAACAAGCCCATAAAATCATGTTCACCGGTAAAAAGGTTCTCCTGGTCGACGATGATCCGACGCTCTGCGAGATGTTGGTCGAGCAGTTGCGCATGCACCAGGAATTCGAGCCGCGCGTCGCGGCGAGCGGCGCCGACGCCCTGCGGAAGGTTCAAGACGACCGGTTCGACGTGATCCTGCTCGACGTGGGGCTCCCGGATCTGGATGGGCGCGAGGTCTGCAAGCTGATGCGCAAGAACGGGGTCAAGACTCCGATCATCATGCTGACCGGGGCGGATTCCGATTCCGACACCATTCTCGGGCTGGACGCCGGGGCCAACGACTACGTGACCAAGCCGTTCCGCATCGGGGTGCTCCTGGCCCGCATCCGGGCTCATCTGCGGCAGCACGAGCAGAGCGAGGACGCCGTCTTCACGGTCGGCCCCTATACCTTCCAGCCGGCCGCCAAGCTCCTGACCGAAGCCGAAACCGGCAAGAAGGTCCGGCTGACCGAGAAGGAGACGTCGATCATCAAGTTCCTGTTCCGGGCCGGCAACAAGGTGATCGGCCGCGATGTCCTGTTGGGCGAGGTGTGGGGGTACAACGCCGGGGTGACCACCCACACCCTGGAAACCCATGTTTACCGCCTGCGCCAGAAGATCGAGCCCGATCCGTCGAACGCCCGGATCCTGGTGACCGAGCCGGGCGGTTACCGGCTGGTTCCCTGATGGACGCCCAGGCGCCCGGCGACCTCGCGCCGCCGAGGGTCCGCATTGCCGAGGCGCTGTGCCGCGAGCGCCAGAAGAGCGAGGTCCTGATTGGCGCCCTGCAGCTTTCGATCGTGATCCTGTTCGGCGTTCTCTACACCCTGTCGCCGAAGACCTATCCTCCCGACGTCACGTTCCAGCCGGTGCCGCTGGCGCTCGGCCTGTATCTGGGGTTCACCCTGGGACGGTTGTGGCTGGCCGCGCGGCGGCCGCTGCCCGGCTGGCTGGTGGCCCTGTCGGTGGTGGTCGACATGGCGTTGCTGATGGTCACCATCTGGAGCTTCCACATCCAGTACGAACAGCCGGCGTCCTTCTACCTCAAGGCGCCGACCGTGATGTACCTGTTCATCTTCATCGCCCTGCGGGCGCTTCGCTTCGAGGCCCGCTATGTCGTTCTGGCCGGGGGCGCGGCGGTGCTCGGCTGGTCGGCCATGGTTGCCTATGTGATCCTGGCCGATTCGAGCGATCCGATGATCACCCGCGATTACGTGGCGTACCTGACCTCCAACAGCGTGCTGCTGGGGGCCGAGTTCGACAAGATCGTCACCATCCTGATGGTGACCCTGATCCTGGCATTGGTCCTGCGCAAGGCGCGCGGGGTGATGGAGACGGCGGTCCAGGTGACCGAGACCAGCCGTTCCCTGGCGCGGTTTTTTCCGGCCCAGGTCGCGGAGCGCATCGCGGCCGGCGACGCCGACGTGCGGCCGGGACGCGGCGTGAAGCGCGACGCCGCGATCCTCATGCTCGACCTGCGCGGTTTCACGGCGCTGGCCCGGCAGCAGGACGCCGACAGCACCATCGCCCTGCTGGCCGAATACCAGTCGCGCATGGGACCCCTGATCCGCCGTCATGGCGGCGTGATCGACAAGTTCCAGGGCGACGGAATCCTCGCCACCTTCGGCGCCGTGGAGGCCAACCGAACCCATGCCGCCGACGCCCTGCGCGCGCTTGACGAGGCGATGGACGAGGCCGATTCCTGGAACGCCTGGCGGTCGACCCGGGGCTTGCCGCCACTCCAGGTCGGTGGCGGCGTGGTGGCGGGGACGGTGGTGTTCGGGATTGTCGGCGATCCGCAGCGGCTCGAGGCGACGGTCATCGGCTCGGCGGTCAATCTGGCCGCCAAGCTGGAAAAACACACCAAGAACGAGGAGGCGCGGGCGCTGACCACCTGCGAGACCCTCGATATCGCCCGTCGCCAGGGATACACGCCGCGCGACGGAATCGAACGGCGGCCCGGACGCGCCGTCGAGGGCTGGAGCGATCGCCTCGATCTGGCGATTTTCCGCTAGACGTCCAGCACCACCGACACCGGCACGTGGTCGGACGGTCGCGGCCAGCCGCGCGCCTCGCGCAGGATCGTGGCCCCGGCGAGACGGGGCACCAGCGGCGGCGTGACCCAGACGTGATCCAGCCGCCGACCCTTGTCGGCGCCGTCCCAATCCGGCGTGCGGTAGCTCCACCAGGAATAGATTTTCTCGGTCTCCGGCACGAAGTGGCGGACGGCGTCCACCCAATGGCCGGCCAGCCGCAGCCGGTCCAGGTGGGCGATCTCGATCTCGGTATGGGTGACCACCCGGCGCAGCCGCTCGTGCGACCACACGTCGGTTTCCAGGGGCGCCACGTTGAGGTCGCCGGTCAGCACGATCGGCGTCTCCGGGGCGGCGGCGCGGGCCAGCCACCAATGGGCGAGATCGGCCAAGTAGTCGAGCTTGTGGGCGAATTTCGGGTTGGTCAATGGGTCGGGCTTGTCACCCCCGGCCGGCACGTAGAGGGTGTGCAGTTCCAGCGGCCCGTCGCCGGTCGCCACGCGCGCCGCCACGTGGCGCGCCGCCTCGCCGCCGCCCCAATGCAGGCGCTCGATGTCGGACAGGGGCCGGCGCGACAGGATCGCCACCCCGTTGTAGCCTTTCTGGCCGGCCACCGCCTGATGCGGATAGCCCAGGGCCGCGATGTCGCCGCCCGGAAAACCCGCCGCCTCGACCTTGGTTTCCTGCAAACAGATCACGTCCGGACGTTCCGCCTCGATCAGCCATCCCAGGTGGTCCAGGCGCTTGCGGATCGAGTTGACGTTCCAGGTGGTGATCTTCAGGGGCATTCGTGAAAACTGCCGGGCGGCATCCGGTTTGGCAAGGGGCGGATGTCGGCCATGAAGGGGAGGCGTCCGGTCAGGGGGGGCCGGACGCCTCTTGCTCCTTGGGGGGGGAGCGGACCGCTCGGCAGGGGAGTCCGACCGGCCCAGGAACGCACCGTTGCAGTACGCACCTTGATAGGTTCTATGTGGGAAAAAGCGGCCGGGTGTTCCATGCTTCCTGTAGAATAACAGCCATGCGGGAATTGCATGACTGTGAAATCCGGTACCCTAATTCCGGCGGTCGCCCGGCAGGACGCCGCGTCTGGGATCCTTGAAGACGAACAGCGCGCGGTCGAGCGTTACCCCCACCTGCGGGCGGTTGAGGGTCACCACGGTGCGCATGCCCTGCGCGTCGACGATTTCCCATTGTCGCAACTCAAGGGGGTTTTCGTTGAGAATCAGGGTCAATTCGCCGGCCTCCGGATGCTCCGTTTGAACCAGCGTCAGCCCGACCAGCCCCCTGCCCCGCCGCAGGCCGGTGATCTCCGCCGCGTCGCCATCGAGCTTCAGGTTATCGCCGACCAGGATCGCCGCCGGGGTGCTGTCCAGGGGAATATAGCTGATCTGCTCCAGTTCCTTGTCCTGGTAGACCAGCCAGGTGCCGTCGGCGACCAGCAGGAACGGCGCGCTGTCGTATTCGAAACGGAGCCGTCCGGGCCGCCAGAGATACAGGGTGCCCTCGGCGTAGCCGCCGGCCGAGGTGGCTTGCACGAAGTCCGCCTTCAGGGTCTCGATGCCGTTCAGATAGGCCTCGATGTCGGCCACCAGCTTGCGGTCGCCGTCCGGCAGCCAGATGGCGCGGGCCGGCGCGGCGAAGAGGGTGCAGAGCAGGCAGAAGAGGATCAAGCGGCGCATGAACCAACCTTACGGGGCGCGCGTGGCGGAAATGTGATCTTAGGGGCGGGCGGGTCTAGCCGTCGAGTCCGCCGTGGTCGCCGACCAGGACTTCCCGCTTGCCGGTGCGGTTGGCCTTGCTGACCACCCCCTCGGCCTCCATCCGCTCGACGATGCGGGCGGCGCGGTTGTAGCCGATCTGGAGATGCCGCTGCACGAAGCTGGTCGACGCCTTTCGCTCGCGGGCGACCAGCGCCACCGCCTCGTCGTAGAGCGAATCGGCCCCCTTGTCGCCGCCTGTTGGGCTCATGCCGATGATGTCGGGCGCGTCCTCGTCCTCCTCGGTCACCGCCTCCACGTAGTCGGGTTGGCCTTGTTTTTTGAGGAAGGCGACAATGTCCTCCACCTCGCCGTCGCTGACGAACGGTCCGTGCACCCGGGTGATGCGACCGCCGCCGGCCATGTACAGCATGTCGCCCATGCCGAGAAGCTGCTCCGCCCCCTGTTCGCCGAGGATGGTGCGGCTGTCGATCTTCGAGGTCACCTGGAACGAGACCCGGGTCGGAAAATTGGCCTTGATGGTGCCGGTGATGACGTCCACCGAGGGTCGCTGGGTGGCCATGATCAGGTGGATGCCGGCGGCCCGGGCCATCTGCGCCAGACGCTGGATGGCGGCCTCGATGTCCTTGCCGGCGACCAGCATCAGGTCGGCCATCTCGTCGACCACCACCACGATGAACGGCAGCGGCGTCATGTCCAGCGCCACGTCCTCGAACAATGGGCCGCCGCTCTCGGGATCGAATCCGGTCTGCACCCGCCGGGTCAGGGTCTCGCCCTTGCGCGTCGCCTCGGCGATGCGCTGGTTGTAGCCGCCGATGTTGCGGACCCCGAGATTGGCCATCGCCCGGTAGCGGTCCTCCATCTCGCGCACCGTCCATTTCAGCGCCACCACCGCCTTGCCGGGCTCGGTGACCACC
>JANQIL010000033.1 GCA_028282245.1 Magnetospira sp. | reverse complement strand
GCGCCGGGCCCGGTCGCAAGAGATCCGCGAGCGCCGCCGTCGCGGCACCGTCGGAATCTCCCGCCAGGCGCGCCACGGCAACCGTCACGCCGGGACCGGGCGCGCCCTTGGGGGGCGGGGTGAGGAGCTTGCGCAGCCATTTCGCCAACCACCCGTCCGGCTTTGCCGGCGGGGCGGGTTGGTCCAGGGCCGGGACCGGGTCGCCGAGTGGCACCATGTCCTGGGCATGCGCGCGGCGGCGTGGGCGCAGGCGGGTGGGGCGGTCTTCGGTCACGCGCTGGGGGTCCGGTCCGGTTGTCGCGGGTACTTCGGAAACCTACACCACTCGGAGGCCGGTCCGAAAGCGGCGATGGCACCGCCCCCGCGTGATGGCAGTCACTGCGTTCCCGGATCGAAAACGGGTACCCTAGGGCATTCTTAGCGACCGCGTGTATCAGGGAGATGAGAGATGAACCGCGTTCTGCCCTATGGATTTCTGGCCCTGTCGATCTTCGCGACCATGGCGCTGGCCTTTCTGGCTCCGCCGGTCCTGATGTGAGCCCGCTGGCGATCGGCGATCCGGCCGACCTGCCGATCGAGGCCGGATCCTACGCCCTGGTCATCGACATATTGCGACCGCTCGGCCTCAAGGACGGCATGCTCCTTGAGGCGGGGCGCTATCTCTATGCCGGCAGCGCCAGAGGGGCGGGTGGTATCCGGGCGCGCTGCCGACGCCATCTGAACGTCGGCAAATCGGTCCGTTGGCACGTGGATCGGCTGACCAACGCGGCCGGCGTCCTTGCCATCGCCGGGCTGCCCGGCGGTACCGAATGCGCCATTGTCGATCATCTTCTGGACGCCCACGCGGCGCGGATTCCGGTGCCGGGCTTCGGCAGTTCCGACTGTTCGCGATGCGCGGCGCATCTGGTCGCGGTGGGGGGCGATTTCGACCTGACCGAGGCGGCCGACGGGCTGGCCGGCGCGGCCGGCGCCCGTTGCGCGGTTATCTGGACCTGTCCGCCGGCGGCCTGTTTCTGGCGTCCACCTCAAGCGCCAGCGCCTCGCGCACCCTGACGAACACCTCCTCCCAATCGCTGGGCCGCGCCTGACGGAACAGCCGCATGGTGGGGTACCATGGGCTGTCCTCGCGCGCGCGCAGCCACCGCCAGTCGGGCGCGAAGGGCAGCAGAATCCAGACGTCGCGATTCATCGCCCCGGCCAGGTGGGCCACCGCCGTATCCACCGTGATGATCAGATCGAGGTCCTGAAGCGCCGCCGCGGTGTCGGCGAAATCGTCGAGTCCGGGGCCGAGGTCGCGGACCAGCGTCGCGCCGCCGCCGGCGCGCAGGCCGTTCGCGCGCGCGCCCTTCTGAAGGCTGTAAAGATGGACCGCCGGGTTCTCGGCCAGACGGAGGAACCCGTCCAATGGAGCGCTGCGCCGCCGGTCGTTGCGGTGGGTCGGACTGCCGCTCCAGCAGATTCCCACCCTAAGGTCGCTGGTCGGGACCTCCGGCGGGTCGCGGGCAACCCCGGGCGGCGGCGCCAGATAGGGGGTCGCGGCCGGGATGTCGTCGAGGTCCGTGCCGAGCAGGCGGGGCACCGACAGCAGGGGGGCGTGCAGATCGTAAGGCCCCGGATCGGCGTCCCTGGCGACGATTCGGTCGAGACCGGGCAGCGGTTCGAACAGGCGGATCAAGGCGGCGTGACAGCGCAGCACCACGTCGCCGCCCAGGGCCTTGACCATCGGGACGTAGCGCACGAACTGGATGGTGTCGCCGAACCCCTGCTCCTGATGCAGCAGCAGGGTTTTGCCGTCGAAGCGGTCGCCGTCCCAATGGGTTTCCGGCGGCAGGCCGTGGCGCGGCGTGTCGGGCAGTGACCAGCGGCTCTCGTAGGCCGCGAATCCGGCCTTGAGGTCGCCGGCCAGCATCAGGGCGAGGCTGCGATCCCAGCGGCATTTGGTATTGTCCGGATCGGCCGCCAGGGCATGGTCGAAACACGCGATCGCCTCGTCGAGCCGCCCCAGGTCCTGCAACACCAGGCCCATGTTGTAGCGGTGGCCGGGTGAGTCCGGGTCCAGGTCGACCGCGCGGCGGTGCGCCGCCAGGGCCTCGTCGAGCCGGTCCAGGTCGCGCAGCGCGTTGCCCAGATTGGAGTGCAGCGCCGCCCGCTCGGGGGCGAGGGCGACCGCCCGCGCCTGGCTGGCCGCCGCCGCCTGGTGGTATCCGAGGCCGCGCAGCGCCGCGCCCATGTTGCCCAGCGCATCGGGCAGTCTCGGCGCCAGGCGCAGCGCCCGCGCGTAAAGCTCCACCGCCTCCTTCAGGCGATTGGCGCGATGCGCGTCGAGGGCGGACCGGAGCAGACGCCGCGCCCGATCGCGCGGCGGCGCGTTGCCGCTCACCGGCGGGATTCTCGCAACCGTTCGGCAAGCCGCGCCAGGAGAACACCGCAGGCCGCCGGGTCGGGGACGCGGAAGTGGGCCGCCGTCGGGCGGTCGCCGCCTTCGCCCTCCGGGGTGCCGACGAACACCCCCAGGCCGCCGTTCGGCCTTTCGTCGAGCGCCGCGAAGGCGTGCTCGTCGGTGATGTCGTCGCCGAAATAGATCGGAAGGAACGCCTCGTCGCCGAGCCCCAGCACGTCTAGCAGGTGCAGCACCGCCTTGCCCTTGTCCCAGTCGATGTTGGGTTGCAGTTCGAACACCATCTTGCCCGGGGTGACCTTGAGGTCGGCGTGGCGGGCCAGCAGGTCGTCCACCACCCGTTGGACATGGGCCGCGCCCTGGGCGTCCGTGTTGCGGTAGTGGACCGCGACCGAGGCCTTTTTCGGCTCGATCTGTGCCCCGGTCACCGGCCCGACCCGGTCCGCCAGAACCGACTTCACGTGGTCGAGCAGGGGATCGAAGTCGGTGCCGTGGTCGAGCGCGATGGTCTCGCCACCGGGGCCGGCGATGTCGAACCCGTGCGAGCCGGCGTAATAGAGGGTGCTCAGGCCGACCAGGGACTCCACGTCGGCGCGGTCGCGCCCGGAGACCACGGCCAACGGAACCAAGGTCGCCAGATCGCGCACGATGGCGCGCATGTCGGGAGACATTACGGCGAGTTCGGGGCGCGCGACGATCGGCGTGAGCGTGCCGTCGTAATCGAGAAACAGGGCCGGGGTCCGCCTGTCGATGCGCGACAGCAGGTCGTGGGGCGGGTCGGGGGCGGGGGGCAGGCCGGAAATGGTTCTGGTCATGATCGGGCTAGTGTGGTGGATTCGAAGTTCGTGACATTATTCGGGGCAAACTCCACGGCGAACTTCGACTCCAAAACCACACTAGAATCAGATTATTACCGAGTGTCCTGATCGAATCCGAAGTTCGAAAA
>JANQIL010000021.1 GCA_028282245.1 Magnetospira sp. | reverse complement strand
TGTTTTTATATTTTTACCCGGCCGGGCGACGACCACCCCTGGCTCAATGCCGGACCGATTCCCGGCGAGCCACGTAACCGCCTCGTCCGTGCCCTGCCGTGGGGCTTCGCGGCGGTCATCCTGGGCGCCGCCGGGGTGGCCCTGGCGCTCGACCCGGAGGCCGTGCTGCTGCTCGCCGACGGTCGCGTCACGCCGCGTCAGGCGATCCTGGCGGCGGCCATCCCGGGGGTGTTGGCGCTCGGCGCGCTGGCCGGGATGTCGCATGCCCTGCTGGCCGGTCGTGGCGGCGCGCGCGACGTCCTGGGGCCCGGCGATTTGTTGCTGGCGGCGGCCGAGGCGGAAACCGAAGGGTGGGCGCTGACCGGCCTGGACGGCCGCGTCCTGCATGCCAATCTGGCGTTCGAGCAATTGTTCCCAAGCACGCCGACCCTGGCCGGACGTCACGACACGGCGCTGCTGGCGCGGGTGGCGGAGTATCTGGCCGCCGACAGCGCGTCGCTGGCGGCGTTCCGGCGCCTGGAGGCGCGGATCGCGCACGGCGCGTCGGGCGAGGCGGAGATGCGGGTGCGCGAGGCGGGCGGCGCGGTCGGTCGGCGGCGCGTCACGGCGACCCCGCTGGCTCCCGACGGCCGGGTCGGCGGCTTTGCGTTCTGGCGGATTTCGGCCTACCCCGAGGAGACGCCGGCGACGCCGCGGATCGACATCGAGGATGCCGATGCCCGGGCGTTGCGGCGCGACCTTCTGGACAATCTGCCGGTCGCGGTGTTCGCGATCGGCGATGACGGCCGGTTCCGCTACGTCAACAATCTGATGGCCGAGTGGCTGGGGCGGCCGGTGCGCGCCCTGCTCGACGACCCGATGGGGTTGACCCGCTACATTCCGACCGACGACCAGGCGGCGCGGGCCCACGACGGTGACCAGGAAATCGGCCAGCACGGCGAGATCGAGTTGGAGAACGCGGCCGGCGAGCGGTTCGCGGTATATCTGCACCAGTCCGCCTTCGAGGAAGGCGAGGCGGGGCGGTTCCTTTACAGCCGCTCGGTCGCGTTGCGCGATCTGGTGCCGCGCGCCTCCGGACAGGCGGCGCGGCCGCGCATCGAGGGGGCGACGCCGGAGGAAGCCAACGGCTTCGCCTTCCAGCACCTGTACGAGGGGCAGCGCTGGCTGTTTCTGGAGGCGCCGGTGGGGATCGTGCTGGTCGACCACCAGGGCGACGTGCTCGATTGCAACCGTGCTTTCCGGCGCCTCAAGGGCCTGCACCGGGAGGCCATCGTCGGACGCCCGGTGGCCGACCTGATCGCCCGCGAGGATCAGGCGGAGATGGCGGCGCAGCTCTCCAAGCTGGTGATGGGCACCGTGAAGGCGGCCCATTTCGAGGTCTGCATGCCGGCCCTGAACGAGCGCGAACTGGCGGTGTCGATGTTCGCCAGCCGGATGACCGACGCCACCGGCGATACGGTCGGCGCGGTGCTGCACTTCATCGACACCACCGAGCAGAAGGTGCTGGAACAGCAGTTCAACCAGTCCCAGAAGATGCAGGCGGTGGGGCAGCTGGCGGGCGGCGTGGCGCACGACTTCAACAACCTTCTGACCGCCATGATCGGCTTCTGCGACCTGCTGCTGACCCGTCACGGGCCCGGCGACGAGTCGTTCAAGGACATCATGCAGATCAAGCAGAACGCCAACCGGGCAACCGATCTGGTGCGTCAACTGCTCGCCTTCTCGCGCCGCCAGACCCTGCAACCGCGCCTCATCGACATCAACGAGGCGCTGTCCGAGTTGTCCAAGATGCTGCGCCGCCTGTTGGGCGAGACCATCGAACTGGTGATGGAACCCTCCAAGCTGGCCGGGCTGGTGCGGGTCGACCCGGGGCAGTTCGATCAGGTGGTCGTCAACATGGCGGTCAACGCGCGCGACGCCATGCCGGGCGGTGGCATCCTGACCATCCGCACCCGTACCCTGGAGTTCGCCGATCCGGTGCGCAAGGCGCACGAGATCATGCCGTCGGGGAACTACGTGATGATCGAGGTGGCGGATACCGGAACCGGCATCGCCAAGCAGGATCTGGGACGCATCTTCGAGCCGTTCTTCTCGACCAAGGAGGTCGGCAAGGGGACCGGCCTCGGCCTGTCCACCGTCTACGGGATCGTGCGCCAGACCGGCGGTTACATCTTCGTCGACTCGGCGCCCGGCGAGGGCACCACCTTCAGCATCTACCTGCCGCGCTGCGAGCCCGAGGACGTCGATGGCGAACCGTTGGTCGAGGCGGGGTCCGGGGTGCCCCTGCGCCGCCGCCCGGAGGAGGCGGACGGCCGCGACCTGACCGGTGCCGGCACCATTCTGCTGGTCGAGGACGAGGAGGCGGTGCGGATGTTCGGCGCGCGCGCCCTGGCCGGCAAGGGCTATCGGGTGCTGGAGGCAGCGGACGGCGAGCGGGCGCTGGAGATCATCCAGGGGCTGGATACGCGGCTCGACATGATCGTGTCCGACGTTGTGATGCCGGGCATGGACGGTCAGACCCTGGCCCGCCTGGTCCGTCACGAGATGCCGGACGTCAAGATCATCCTGATTTCCGGCTATGCCGAGGACGCCATCCCCGAGGAGATCGGCCGCGACTCCAGCATCCACTTCCTGCCCAAGCCGTTCAGCCTCAAGCAATTGGCCGCCAAGGTAAAGGACGTGATGGAGGCGGGGAGCGCGGAGACGTAAGGGTGCCTCCACGGGGCCAGGCGACGTCGAAGGCCAAGCGGAGCGGACGAGGAAAGCCCGCGCCCGACAAGGGAAGAGGCAACCGAACATGAATTCGGGTCCGGCATGATCGGTGCGGGTTGGCGTTAAGAACGGGGGTGGCGATTTAGACCGACAGGTCCAGATAGGTTCCCGGCGCCACGCCGACGGCGGCCGGCCTCTCGCCGGTCAGGCCGGCATTGACCTGTGGCCGAGAGGCGGAACCGGGCGCCGACGCGAGGAGATCCGCCACCAGGGCTTCGTTTCTCAACTGTTGCCGGATCATGAGCAAACTCATGTGCTCGGTGATCCGAGGCAGCGCGATGCGCGGCGTCATCGTTTGGATCCCTCGGGGAAACGACATTCAATTATTTTGCAAGCATAACACAGGGGCTTGCGTCTTTGAATGTTATTTTTTCGGACCTTTCGGCTTCCCGGTTGCATCGCTTTTCGGGAGCGGGCGATGAAAAAAAGCGTAACGAGGTGATCGCCGTCACAGCCACGGATTGCGGTCGCATGTACGGTAAGGGCGTCCCTCAAGAGCATACCTCGCCCGGCCGTGTTATGGCCGGGCCTTTTTTTGCCGAGCTGCCACCTCCTGTTCGGGATCGGCCGGTCCGCGCGCGGGGACACCTCGAAGAACCGGTTTGTTTCGGATGTTTCGGCTGACGAAGTCTGCGGCCGGAAGCCGGTGCCAGCGTTCTTGCACCACTCGGTGGGACGTACCCCGCCGCGCCGCCGTCGAGCCGGTCATCGGTCACCTGAAAAACGGCCATCGCATGGGCCGCAACTTCCTCGCCCACGCCCAGGGCGACGCCATCAACCCCGTCCTCGCCGCCATGGGATACAACTTCCGCCTCATCCTCAAATGGATCCAGGCTCTTTGCCTCAAAATCCTGGCGACGATCCTATCGCTACGGCGGACCGGAAATCTTCAAATCACTGCATGATCCGTGTTCTTCACGGTCGACAGACCAGTACGGACATACCAGAACCGCCAGACCGCTCAGCACGCCCTCTCTCCCGATACCAATATCGCCGGCATGCAAAGCGCATCCTCGGTACGCTGGTGAGAAATCCGGGCTAAAACCAGTCCTCGCGCTCGGGACGCAGCATCACCACCAGGACGCGGTTGAACAGGAATCCGAACAGGACCCCGGCGGCCCCGAACAGGGGGTCGACGGTCAGGGTGAATCCGAACTTCGCCCAGGTATCCCGAAGCAGGCCGCCGTCGCCATGCCGGACCAGCACCCATGGTTTCTTCCATCGCGGCGCCAGGTCGAGGGCCTCTCGCGCCGCCTCCAGGGTGGACAGCCGCTCCAGGGTCGCGACCATGGTGCGTCCGGTCCTGCGCGTCACGTGGTCGGCGTTGACCAGATGCCGCTGCACATAGATTTCCAGGGTCATGTCGGAGCGGTTGGCGTTCTCGGCGTATTGGTCCGCCAACGCGGTCAACGCGCCCACCGCGCCGCCCAGGCGCTGCTCGTATTCCTGGATGAACACCGGCGCCTGACAGAACGCCAGCCCGAACCCGACGGCGAAGAAAATGGCGAAGGCTTCCCGAAACATGGTCGCGTCCCCCGTTAGCCGGTCTCGCGGCGCAGGGTAGCCGGTTCGCGGTCGCGGCGCGAGCCGCGATCGGGCGGCGTCTCGGCGAGCGGCGCGGCGAATCGCGGGTGGGTCCGTTCGTACACCCGGATCAGCGCCTCCGCGTCCACCTCGGTGTAGCGCTGGGTGGTCGACAGGGAGGCATGGCCGAGCAGTTCCTGGATGGTGCGCAGGTCGCCGCCGCCGGCCAGCAGATGGGTCGCGAAGCTGTGTCGGAGCGCATGCGGGGTGGCGGTTGCCGGCAGCCCCAGAAGGGCTCGCAGGCGACGCATCTGGCGCTGCACGATCTCGGCCCGCAACGGCCCCCCCCGGGCCCCCACGAACAACGGCCCGTCGGGGTCCAGGTGATAGGGGCAGGCGGCCAGGTAGTCGGCCGCCGCGTCGACCACCACCGGCAGCAGCGGCACCAGGCGTTGCTTCCCGCCCTTGCCGAGGACCATCAGGGACTCGCCGCGTGGTGACTGGGCGCGGCGCAGACCGAGGGCCTCGGCGATTCGCAGGCCACAGCCGTAGAGCAGCATCAGCACCGCCACGTCGCGCTTGCCCTGCCAGTCGTCGTCCTGCAATTCGTCGATCGTCGCCACCGCGTCCAGGGCGTCGTCGCGGGTCAAGGGCTTCGGGATCGGGCGCGGTTGTTTCGGGGTCCGCAAACCACTCGGGCCGCCGCCGTCGATGAATCCGCGCCGCTGGAGAAAGCGATAGAACGAACGCAACGCCGAGAGGGCGCGGGCGGTCGAGGTACGGGCCATGCCGTCGGCCGCGCGGCGCGACAGCCAAGCCCGGAAGTCCACGGCATCAAGGCTTTCCAGCAGCGCGAGGTTGGGTCGCGCCTCGCGGTGATCGGCGATGAAGCCCAGAAACAGGCGCAGATCGCGGCGGTAACTGTCCAGGGTGTGCGGCGACAGGCGACGCTCGTGACACAACCAGGCGTCCCAGGCTTCGGCGGCGTCGGCCAGATCCGGTGCGGCATCCAACTGCATCCATGCCGATCCTCGGCGCGACGGGCGCCCCCGAATTCCCGATCAGCGCAGGTAGAGATGAACCTCGTTGTTGCGCGCGTCGACGCTTGTCCGCGACGACACCACCACCCGGTCGGGAGGCAGGCCCATGTCGACCAGCGACCGCAGCACGCCCTCGGCGTTGCGTTTCGACTTGCCGGTGTTGAGGGCCACCCGCGCCGTGCCGCCGGCGGCCGGGGAGATCGCCACCAGATCGAAGGTGGCGCCGGGACGCGCCTTCAGGGTCTGCTGGACGGCGTCGTAAAGGGCCTTCTGATAGGGTACGTTCTCGCGATCGAAGCGAATCACCACCAACGGACGGCGGCCACCGATATCCATCGGCTGGGCGGCGGCGGACAGCCCCGGACCGACGGCCTGCCGGCCCAGGCTTTGGCCGAACATCTCGCCGGCCTTGATGCCGACGCCGAGGGTGTTGAGGTCGGCCCGCGCGTTGCGGACATATTCGGTCGACCGGCGCATGTCGTCGGACAACTCGACCAATAGGCGTTCGACCAGCACCGAGGTGCGCTTGCTCTCGTCCTCCAGCACCGCCAGTTGCTCGTGGTCCTCGTCCACCGCGCCGGACAGTCGGAACGAGGATACCACCGATTCGGTGAGGTAGCCGGCCATGGTGGCGTCGGCGGTGACCGACTGCGAGAGGCCGTTCATCTGGGCGATGTTGGCGCCCATGCGGTCGAGGTCCTCCAGGGCGCTGTTGTATTGCTGGACCAGGATCGGGTTGCCGGGCGTGGTGCCGACCTGAAGGCGGGCGTAGATCGCCGCCAGGGTGCCGTGGAAGCGCTGGGCATGCTGGATCGTTTCGGCCCGCACCTGCTGCAACTGCTCATTGTGCTGGGCGATCGAGCCGTGCAGGCGGCCCAGCTCGCCGCGCATTTCGACCACCTTGCGGCCGACATAGGTGCCGGTCGGCACCCCGGGGGTGATGGCCTGCGGTTGGAAATCACCGGTGCCGAGTTGCGGCGCCTGCGCGGAGGCCAGCACCGGCATGACGTCGGCGTCGGCCGGCTGCGCGGCGGTCTGGGGCTCCTCGCCGGCCGGATCCTCGCCGGTCAACGAGGGCCACAAGGCCTCCTCGGTGAACGAGCAGGCCGGCAGCATGAGCAGCGAACCGAGGAGGACCGTGAGGATTGATTTATTCATCATAAACGACAACCACTTACCCCCAAGCGCATCATTTTGGCCTGGGAAACATGGACGCTTCGTTAACGTCTCGCGAAAAACAAGGCCGGCAACATCCCCAGATTTTTCGGGAGTTTACTCAATGGCCGAAGGGGCGACAAGCAACGATTTCACACCCGAGGGAACTCTTTCGAATACGCTAACCGGCACTTGACCCGGCGGCGCCGTTTGAGTACTGTCCGCCTCCCGCGTCGGGCACGCACCCGGCGCCGCGGCGCCCGTAGCTCAATTGGATAGAGCGTCTGACTACGGATCAGAAGGTTAGGGGTTCGAGTCCTCTCGGGCGCGCCAATTCCCAATTTCCCGCCTCAATCTGCCCTAACGCATTGAATGCAAGGTGGTTTTTGCGGTTCGAAATGCCCTCCTCGGAGGTGTTCCGGGTCCAGGATGCTCGTCGGGGGCCGGCCGGAGCGCCGTATTCCGGAGTGTCGGATGGCCGGTGCCGTGGGCGGTTACGTCTTGCTTGTGTTCACGCGTTCCGAAAACGAATCACGCGCGCGCCGTCGGGCAAGGCCGGCCACGGCCCGCAGCAGCTTGAAATCGATGGCGTGAAGGGATGGGCGGGTTGGATCAGCCCTTGACCCGCTCGATGTCGGCTCCGCAGGCCATCAGCTTGGCTTCCAGGCGCTCGTAGCCGCGATCCAGGTGATAGACCCGGTTGACCTCCGTCTGTCCCCGGGCCGCAAGGCCGGCCAGGACCAGCGACATGGAGGCCCGCAGGTCGGTCGCCATCACCGGTGCGCCGGACAGGTTGTCCACCCCGCGCACGATGGCGGAGGCGCCGTGGACGTTGATGTCGGCTCCCATCCGGCACAGCTCCGGCACGTGCATGAAGCGGTTCTCGAAGATCGTCTCGGTGATCATCGCGGCGCCTTGCGCGGTCGCCATCAGGGCCATGAGTTGCGCCTGCATGTCGGTCGGGAAGCCGGGGTAGGGCTCGGTCATCGCATCGACCCCGGTCAACGGGCCGTTGCGCCGCGACACCCGGACGCCGCCCGTTTCCTCGGCGACCTCGACCCCGGCCTTGCGCAGTACCTCGGCCAGGGCCTCGACGTGGTCGATCCGCGCGCCTTCCAGCAGCACGTCGCCGCCGGTGAGCGCGATGGCGACCGCGTAGGAGCCGGTCTCGATGCGGTCCGGGATCACCGCGTGGCGCGCCCCGCCGAGGGAGTCCCGGCCGCGAATGCGCAGGCTGTCGGTGCCGACGCCGTCGATGTCCGCCCCCATCGCGATCAGGCACCGCGCGAGATCGCTCACTTCCGGCTCGCGGGCCGCGTTGGCCAGCACCGTCTCGCCGTCGGCCAGGCAGGCCGCCATCAGCAGGTTCTCGGTGCCGGTCACGGTGACCGCCGGGAACACGATCCGGGCGCCGGTCAGGCGACCGCGCGCGCGCGCCACGACGTAGCCGCTGGCGAGGTCGATCTCGGCGCCCATCTGGCGGAGCGCCGTCAGGTGGAAATCCACCGGCCGGGTGCCGATGGCGCACCCGCCGGGCAGCGATACCCGGGCCTCGCCGTGGCGGGCCAGCAGCGGCCCCAGGACGAGCACCGAGGCGCGCATCTTGCGCACCAGCTCGTAGGGCGCCGTGGTGCTCGCGAGGCGTGCGCAGGTCAGGTCGAAGGTGCGCCCGGCATGGCCGTCGCGCGGCGCGTCGCCGTTCATCCGCATGTCGACCCCCAGCTCGGCCAGCAGGTTGGCCATCGACACGATGTCGACCAGATGCGGCAGGTTGGACAGGGTGAGGGTCTGGTCGGTCAGCAGCGACGCCGCCATCAGGGGCAGGGCGGCGTTCTTGGCGCCGCCGATGGGGAGGCTGCCGTGCAGGGGGCGTCCGCCCCGGATCAGGATTCGGTCCATGCGTGCTTTCTGTCGGTCGCCCGACGACGCGTCGGGGAAGGCGGCAATGAATGCGTCATAGACCGTGGGCGGCGACCGATCAAGGCGCCATTTGGGTGCCGCGCGGGAAACCGCGAGGCGGACTCAGGAGTCGTCACCGAACAGCGCGCGCAACGGGGTGTCGAGTTCCGACCCGGCCGCCATCTCGGCGGCCGCGAGGCGGTCGCGCAGTTGGCGGTCCCAGGAGTCCGGCGCGATATCCGGGGGCCGCGCGAGGGTCATCGGCAGGCCGAGGACGCGGTACAGGTCGGCCAGGGTCACCGTCGAGGGATCGCGCGACAGAACCCAGGCATCGCGCTCGGCCCGCGCGACCAGCCCGGCATCGCGCAATGCGACCAGCAGGGAATCGAGATCGGAATCGCGGGCCGAGGTATGGGCGAGGAGATCGCGCCGCGTCACCGCTCCGCCGGCCGTCCGCCGCGTCGCGTCGAGGCGGCGCAGAATATCGACCGACAGGCGCATGCGTCGTCCGGGCGCCGCGAGTCCCTCGGATTGCCGCCGGTCGTGCCGCCACTCGGGCAGGGCCGCGGTGACGGTGGCGCCGATCAGCACCACCGCCCAGGACAGATACATCCAGATCAGGAACAGCGGAATCGACGAGATGGCGCCGTAGATCGCCTGATAGGACGGGAACGACACCACGTAGAGACTGAACGCCCAGCGCAGGAAGGTGAACATCAGACCCGCCAGGGTGGCGCCGGCGAGGGCGTGGCGCCACGCCACCGGGCGGTTCGGCATGACCATGAAGAACAGCGTGAACGTGACGACGATCAGCAACGTGGGCAGCACCTTGGCGAGGATGCCGGAGGGTCCGGAGACCGCCTCGACGCCCGGCAGGTGGGCCAGGGCGGTGAGGTAGCCCGAAAGCGTGAACGACGAGCCGATCAGAACCGGTCCGAGGGTGATCAAGGCCCAGTAGACCAGAACCCGGACAAGGGCCGGGCGGGGGCGGGCAACCCGGAAGATTCCGTTCATTGCCGTCTCGATGGTGCCGAGGAGCATCAGGGCGGTGACCCCGAGGCCGACCACGCCAACCGCGCCGAGCTTGCCGGCGTTGGCCAGGAAGCCGCGCATGTAGGCCTCGATCTGCGCCTTGTCCTGCACGACGAGGTTGTCGAGAATGTAGGCCAGCAGATCATCGCGCGCGTCGGCGAACCCGGGAAACGCGGCCAGCATGGCGAAGGCGATGGTCAGCAGCGGCACCAGCGACAGCAACGAGGTGTAGCTCAGGGCCGCCGCCACCCGCAATCCGCCGTCGTCGGCGAACCGCCCGGCGACGAACGCGGGAAAGGCGAACAGGCGGCGGGCCCGCGCGCGCGATCGGGCGAGTCTGGTCACGGCACAAATCCTCCGCCGGTCCGGTCGGGGCATGATACACCGCGCGGCGGCCGGAACAAGGCGATGGTCGCTTGGTCCGGCGGTCCCGGATGTCCTATAAACGAGTGGCCATGCAGCAGTATCTCGACCTCCTGCGCCGCGTGCGCGAAACCGGCGTGATCCGCGACGACCGCACCGGAACCGGCACCCAGGGCGTGTTCGGCCACCAGATGCGGTTCGATCTGGCGGAGGGGTTCCCGCTGCTGACCACCAAGAAGCTCCACCTGAAGGCGATCATCCACGAACTCCTGTGGTTCCTGAAGGGCGATACCAATATCGCCTACCTGAACGCCAACGGAGTGCGCATCTGGGACGACTGGGCCGACGAAACCGGCGACCTGGGGCCGATCTATGGCCGCCAGTGGCGCGCCTGGCCAACCCCCGACGGCGGCCACGTGGACCAGATTTCCGAGGTGGTCGACCGGATTCGGGCGGATCCGAATTCGCGCCGGCTGCTGGTCTGCGCATGGAACGTGGGCGAGGTGCCGGCGATGGCCCTGCCGCCCTGCCACTGCCTGTTCCAGTTCCATGTCGCCGAGGGACGGCTGTCGTGCCAGCTCTACCAGCGCTCGGCCGACCTGTTCCTCGGGGTGCCGTTCAACATCGCCTCCTATGCCCTGCTGACCCTGATGATGGCCCAGGTGACCGGCCTCGGGCCGGGGGTGTTCGTGCACACGTTCGGCGACGCCCATCTCTACCTGAATCATCTGGAGCAGGCCGACCTTCAACTCTCGCGGACCCCGCGACCGTTGCCGAGGATGCGGATCAATCCGTCGGTGACGGACATTTTCGGGTTCCGCCACGGGGATTTCGAGTTGGAGGGCTATGACCCGCATCCTCACATCAAGGCGCCGATCGCGGTGTAGGACGGCGCATCGAGGCAACGACAAGATACACCCTATTTCGAGGATTTTTTCGGACTTAGTTTTACGTAATAATTAAGTTATTTTTGTATTTATAAGCGTCAGTACCAGAAAATACCCGAAAAACATGAATTTTATTGGCGCCAAGCACGCATGTTGCGAAAAATATATGTTCTGAACCGAAATTATTGCGCAAAAGCAACGAACATTATATCATCTGGAATCGAGTGCCCAAGACAACTTTTTTATGTGATCGGCCGAGGCTTTCTCTCGTTTCGGTCGCGCAAAGGAGACCTCGATGAAAGCGTCCACTCTCCGTCTAGCCCCGAAACTGATCGGCGCCTTCGTGGCGGTGGGTCTCGTTCCGTTCGGCGTGGTCGGGTACATGATGCTGGATCAAAGCCGGAAGGAACTTGAAAACGAAGCCTACGCCAAGCTTTCCGCCGTCGCCGAGTACAAGACCCAGACCATCGAAGCCTGGCTGCGCGGTCGCATGGCCGACGTGCATATGGTGCCGCTGACGCCTTTCTACGTGAATTCCAGCAAGACATTGCTGAACGGAACGCCGGAGGAGCAGGCCGACGCACGGGCGGAGGTGCTGTACGAATTCGAGGTGAATCGAAAATTCCACGGTTACTTCAACGAGATGAAAATTCTCGACCTGGAAGGGAACTATCTGGTCAGCCTCCGGGGGATCGACAAGAACGAATCGGATCAGATCTGGTTCAAGGCGGCCCTCGCGGCTTCCAAGAACACGGTCAAGGGCGGGCCGTGCCGTGATCTTTACGTGGGTCCGATCGAGCATAGTCCGGAACTGGACATGCCCAGCATCCACATGAGCCATGTGATCCGCGACCGCGCCACCTTCGAGCCGATCGCGATGTTCGTCGTCAACATCAACGTGGCGATGATCGAGGCGTTGATGTCGGAGACCGCCGGTCTCGGAGAGACCGGGCAGACATATCTCGTCGGGGCGGACGGCGTTCTGCGGTCCGGCACGCGCGGCGATCCGGACGGCATTTTCGGCAGGACGATCTCCACGCCGGGCACCGAGGACGTGTTCGCGCGCCGCGAGAGCGGGCGCGGCCCGGGCATTTGCCGGGACCTCGCCTACACGGGCTACGCCGGGCATCCGGTGCTGGGCCACAACCATTACATGCCCGAGCTGGACGTGGCGGTGATGACCGAGATTGACGAGGCGGAAGCCTTTGCGGCGGTCAGGCGCATGGAGATCGTGATGGCGCTGGTCGGCGGGATCGGCCTGATCGTCATCCTTGCGGTCGGCTATCTGCTGGCGCGCGGCATCGCGCGGCCGGTGGTCGCGATGACGGGCGTGATGGGCGAGTTGGCGCGCGACAACCTGACCGTGGACGTGCCCCATACCGACAAGACCGACGAAATCGGCGAGATGGCCGTTTCCGTCGATCACTTCAAGGAGCAGTTGGTCCGCGTCAAACGGCTCGAGGCGCAGCAGGAGCGGGACAAGCGGCGCGCCGAGCGGGAGCGCAAGGCGGCGATGAACCAGATGGCCGACGCCTTCGAGACGACCGTGGGCAAGGTGGTTGAATCCGTCACCTCGGCGACCACCGAACTCAACGCCTCGTCCTCGCAAATGGCGTCGACGGCCCGGGAAACCAGCGCCCAGGCGGCGACCGTCTCGACCTCCTCGGAGGAGGCGTCGAGCAACGTGCAGACCGTCGCCTCGGCGGCCGAGCAACTGGCCAGTTCCGAGCGGGAGATCAGCCGCCACGTGCAGCGGTCCTCGGAGGTTGCCGACGGCGCGGCGCGCAAGGCGGCCGATACCCGGAAGACGGTGGAGGAGATGGTCGGCGCGGTGGGCAAGATCGGCGAGGTGATCGGCCTCATCAACGACATCGCCGCGCAGACCAATCTGCTGGCGCTCAACGCGACCATCGAGGCGGCGCGGGCCGGCGACGCCGGGAAGGGGTTCGCCGTGGTGGCCTCGGAGGTCAAGACCCTGGCCAATCAGACGGCGCGGGCGACGGACGAGATCGCCGGGCAGATTTCCCGGGTTCAGACCGTGACCCATACGGCCGCCGACGCCATCGCGGGCATCAGCGACGTGATCGTGGAGATCGACCAGATCGCCGGTTCGATCGCCGCCGCCGTCGAGCAGCAGAACGCGGCCACCGACGAGATCGCCCGCAACGTGGATCAGGCGGCGCAGGGGGCCCGGGAGGTGTCGTCGAACATCGTCTCGGTGGAGCAGGCGGCGGGCCAGACCGGCGCGGCGGCGCAGCAGATCGCCGCCGCCTCGACCGATCTGTCGAGGCAGGCCGAAATCCTGCGCGCCGAGGTCGACAGGTTCCTCGACCAGGTGCGGGCCGATGCGTCCGAGGCGGTGCTCATCGAATGGACCGAGTCCCTGCGCACCGATATTCCCGATGTGGACCAACACCACCGCAAGGTCATCAAGGAAGTCAATGGGTTCTATCGACGGATGATGCAGGGTGAGGGGGGCGCGGCCCTGGAGTTGGCGTTGGCGGTGGTGACCGAGTCGTTCGCCCGGCATTTCGAGGAAGAGGAGGTCTATATGCGCGGTCTCGGGTATACCGGGCTTGAGGCGCATCGTGAGGAACACCAGGATTGTCTGCGCGCGGTCGCCGATTTCAAGTCGCGCCACGACCGCGACGAAGACATCGGCATCGCCTTCTTCGAATACCTGGCGACTTGGCTGCGCAATCATCTGGGCGGGAAGGACGCCGAACTGGCCCGGTTTGCCCGGGAGATCGCAAGCGCCCCGGCGCGGCGCGGGCTGCGCGCGGCGAGCTGACCCTTAATCGGGACCTCCCGCGTTAACGGCTCGGCGGCGGACCTCTTCACGGCTCGGGATGGCCAAACCGGCCCCCCGAGTCGGCTCTTCGGACCGGTTCGCCGCCGAAAACGAATACCACGAGGAAATGCCGGGCCGCGTCCGGCCTTCCTCGGGGCCTAGTGTGGTGGATTCGAAGTTCGCGACATTATTCGGGGCAAATTCCACGGCGAACTTTGAATCCAAAACCACACTAGAATCAGATTATTACCTAGTGTCCTGATCGAATCCGAAGTTCGAAAACGCCCGCCAAACAATGCTCCGAACTTCGGATTCG
>JANQIL010000160.1 GCA_028282245.1 Magnetospira sp. | reverse complement strand
GTCACCGAGGCCGGGCCGCCGGACAGGATCACGCCCTTCGCGCCGAACGCCGCGAGGCTGTCGGCGGTGACCCGGTTGAACGGATGAATCTCGCAGTAGACCCCGCTCTCGCGGACCCGGCGGGCGATGAGCTGGGTCACCTGGGACCCGAAGTCGATGATCAGGATGCGGTCGGTCATGGGCGCGGGGTGTCCTTGCGCGGCGCGGCGGGGAAAGGGGGGATCAGGTGATCGGACTCTCGACGATTTCGAAGGAATGGTCGATCTCCGCCGTCTTGGCGAGCATGATCGAGGCCGAACAGTACTGCTCGGCCGACAGCCTGATCGCCCGTGCCACCTTCGTTTCCGACAGATCGCGCCCAACGACCGTAAAGTGCATTCGGATTCGGGTATAGACCTTGGGCTCGGTCTCGGCCCGCTCGCCGTCGATGGCGCATCGGACGTCGTCCACCTGCTGGCGCATCTTCTGGAGAATCATCACCACGTCGATGGACGAGCAGCCGGCGGCGCCGATCAGTAGAAGCTCCATCGGGCTGGCCCCGGTCGCCTTGCGGCCGTCGACGGTCAGCGCGTGGCCGGAGTCCGAAACGGCGTCGAATCTCAGGTCGCCGGCCCATTTCACGGTGGCGGACATGGGTGCCTCCTCGCGGTTGGTGTCATTTGGCCGCAGGTGTAGCGCCAAATGCCGCCGCGTGCCACCGGCAAGGGCGTCACCGTCAGGCCGGCGGCTCCAGGGCGGCGAAGATTTTTTCCGCCTCGCCCAGGTCGGAATAGATCAGGTCGTAACAGTCGCATCGGTCGACCAGGTTGGTCAGGGCCGCGAACCCGGCGCGGCCGAGGTGCGTGTAATTGAGCGCGTTGGTGCCGACCTCCAGGCAGGTGCGGCCCTTCGAACGCGGAGTCAGCCGCGCCGGCGCGCCGGCCTCGAACCTCGGAAAAACGATCCAGGCCGGCGTCGCCGTGTCGTGCTTGCGCAGCACGCTGTCGGTCGGCGCCTTCATCAGGGCGACGGTGCCCTTGGCGGTATCGCGGACCGGCCGGCTGAACACGCTTTGCGGCGCGAAGTCGCGGATGACGTCGATCGATCGGTTCTTCAGGCTGACCGGGCGCGCCAATGGCGTGAGGGACGCCCCGTCCATGGACACCAGGGCCATCTCGTCGGAAAACAGGCGCCAGCCCCGGTGGATCAGGCCGGCGCAGAGGGTGCTTTTCCCGGACCCCGGAGGCGCTGGCAGGATCGCGACCCGGCCGTCCCGCTCGATGGCGCCGGCATGCAGCACAAGGAAGTGCAGGCCCTGGAGGTTGGCGCACCAGTTGAGGCCCCATTCCAGGAGCGGCAGGGCCTGGCCGCGGGGCAGGGTGTTGAACGGCGACCAGCCGTCGAGGGAGAACGCCACCTGCGGCCGCACCCATGCCCGCAATCCGCCCGCCGGCGCGACCGCGACATGAAAATCCGCGAATCCGCCATCGTCCTCGGCCGGATAATCGGCATACAGGGTCGTCACGCCGGCGTGGATTTCGTCGAGCGACGAGCGCAGGCGCATGACGAACGGTCCGGTGCGCAGGGTCAGGCCCTCGCCGCGCAGCCGCCGCCGGACCTCGACATCCGAAAGATCCGAGAGCCTCATCGGGCCGGCTCCAGGTCGATCAGGTCCATGGCCTTGAAATCAGACAGGATTTCGGCGATCCAGGTGGCGAATTCGGTCTCTTCGACGGTCGCCACATCGAGGCGCAGGCTCACCCGGCGCGCCAGATCGGCGCGTGGGCAGGCGCCTCCGGCGGCTTCCAGGCAGGCCAGGATTTCGGCGGCGTCGGGGGCCAGCAGGTGGGTGTTTCCCGTGGCGTCGTCATGGATCACCACCTCGTCGTCCCACCGCTTCCAGGACAGGTCGGCCGCCAAACGGACGATGTCCCGTGGCGAAATGTCGTCAATGCCCATGCCTGCGATCCCGAGGGCCGGCGACCGGACCCGTTATCGTCGTCCCGCCCCGGGGGCCGGCACGTGCCCAGGCGGCGACACCGTCACCCCTCTTATCGGTCGTGGAGCGTCCTCCACGCTTGGCACGGGCGGCCGGGGCCGTCCAGCGAAAGTGGCTGTCGGACTCCCATGGGCCGGAGCCTTCGGGGCCCCGGCCTGTGGGAGAATGTTCAAGGGCCGCCCGGTATCAGAGGGTTTGCTTGATGAACGAGACCACCGTCGTTACGTCCCAGGGAGCGTGGCCGCTGACCACGAACTGCTGGGTGGCGGTCGTCTGCTGGCCCATGGCTTGAACCTGGGTCGTGGTCATGGCGTATTGGGCGCCGTCCCAGCCTTCCGCGCTCAGATAGGCGGCGACGAGGTACTTTCCGAGATCGTGGTGGTCCTCGACGGAGTCCATTCGAAGAACGTCCTTGAACCGTTCATCCCCGACCCAGCTCGGCGATCCCTGCCAGACGCCGAAGAAATCGGAAAATCTCCGATTCTTCCATGCCCCGTTCAGATTGTTTTTCCAATACAATGGCGATTTTCCATTGCAGGTCTCGACCCGCGTGCCGGATCGGGTGACGTCGGCCATCACCGAGGCATAAGCCGAAGGCGTGCAAACGTTGCCTCCGTTGGTGGCGAAGGCGGATCGTCCGGTCAGACTCATGATGACCGGGGCCGTCGCGAGGGCACCCGCGCCGGTCAGGAAGCGGCGCCGCGTGTTCGGCGCGCCGGACGCCGAGGAAGATCCGGTATTCTTCGGCTCCGCGTCATGCCCGTGCTCGGGATTCGGCGTCGATGCTGTCTGTTGGTTTTCCATTTCCATGCCGTCTGCCAAATCTCAGGTTCAAGGATACGTCTAGCGTCCACTGAGCAAGAATCACGCCACCTTTTCCAAGTGGCTGGAATTCCATGAGACTCGGTTGTAGCGATCACATGGTTCCCTATTATGTGGCAAAAATCCCGACACTTTGTCAATCGGCCGAGGAATGCTCCGCCATCGGATGTGCCCCACGCGCGCGGTCCGCCAGATCGCGAATCTCGGACAGAGTGGCCGGCCGTCCGCCCAGGTCGCCGAAAAACATGTCGAACACCCGCCGGAACCGGTCCAGGAATTCCCGAAGCTCGTCGGCGGTTTGAACATAGGGCGTGTTGCCGGGCTCCAGGGACGGGCTGTGGTAGGTAAAGGTGAAAACGCGGTGGCCCTGATCCCGCATGGCCGCGAGCAGCCGGCAGAGGGCTTCCGCCGGCATGCCTTCCGGTGTCAGCCGGATACGCTCCACCAGTCCGCCGCGCGCCATGAGCCCGGGCAGCCGCAGACGGCGGCCCCAGCGCCCCGAGACGGCCCGGTACAGGCCGCCGCCCGAGGCCCCGAGACGGCCCGCGAAGCCCGCCGTGACCGGTACCTCCAGAATATCCCGGCGCGGTCCGAACCAATACGGAAACGCCCCCTGGCGCGAAAAATCCGGTCCTTCCTGGGGCGTGAAGTCGGTCCAGGCAACGACGCTGGCGTCGATTTCATAGCCGAGATCGGCCAGGATATCGGAAGTGTTCGGGCCGACGCCGTAGCGGCCGGCCTTGTAGACGGTCGGTCGCTCGCCGAACGCGGCCGCGATGGTGTCGGTCAGGCGTTGCAGCTTGGCTCGTTCGAGTTGCGACGGAAGATTTCCCGGGTAGGAGTTCCGGTTGTCGACCACCTCGTCGTGCGGCGGGTTGACCCAGGGATGCAAGTGCGCCCCGATTTCGCAGGCGTCGGCGGACCGAAGCTCCAATAGGGGGCGGTAGCCCTCCGCCTGGCTGGCCACCGGATAGTCGACGACGTAGGTCGGCCGCAGCCCGTAGGTTTCGAACACCCGGTGCGCCCGCTGCTGGTGACGCATGGCGGTCACCGCCGTGTTGGCTCGGTCCAGGGGGCGGGCCCAGTCGAATTCCTCCTCGGTATCGACGACGACCGCCAGCAGTGGCGGCGTGTCGTCCGGCAACCGGGCCGGCGTCTGTGCTGCGAAGTTCAGCATCGGGCAGTCTCCATCGCGCGGTGCGTGCCGTCCTTACGAGCCGCCGATTTCGTGGGCTCCGGCGTCGAGGCGGCCGGTTCGCGGGCGCGGCGCCACCGCCAGCGGGTGCCGGTATTCCATGCGCGGGCGCAGGGACCGGCCGCCGCCGTGGCCGGGATCGATCCCCGCGTCGATCGCGACACCTCCGTTCGGCGGCACGAAACCGCCGGTCGCCGGGATCGCCATCCGAACGTTTCCCCTGGCGCGGTCGGATTCCGGCGCGTCCCGCCAGTCGCCGAGGAACAGGTTGTTGGCCACGTAGTCGGGGGCGCTGCTCCGGTTCTGAAGGAAGTAACCGTTCCGGCGCTGGTTGATCAGCGTGTTGTTGACGATGAACAGGGCCTTTTCCGTGTATCTGTCGTGCTCGGCCGAGAAGCTGATCGCGGTCTGGTTGACGGCTCGCGGACCCTGCTGGAACTCGTTTCCGATGATGAAGGCCGTGCCGCCGTTGGGCAGATCGAGCAGGTAGCTGGAGCGTCCGTCGAGGCCATCGGCCAGACGGTTGTAGACGATGACATTGCGCCGCGCCCGGCTTTTCACGGCATGGCCTTCGCGGGCCCGGTGGCTGTAGCTGCCGCGCAGGGTGAAACTCGCCACCTCGCCGATGTAAATGTTGTGGCTGTGGCCGACGCCTTCCTTCCTGCCCTCGAATTCGCTGAACTCGATCAGAATATCGCTGGCTCTGTTGGTGCCGGTGAGAATGCCGTTCTGATTGTTGCGGAACAGGCAATTGCGCACAGTGAGATCGGGTCCCTCCTGCCGGATTCCGGCGCCATTGCGGTCTCTGACCTCGGCATTGAGAAAGGCGATGTTCTCGACCGTCGTATTGGCGCCCGCGATCACCCAGATGGCCTTTCCCTGGGCCGATCTGCCCGCCGCGTCCAGGCGCGCCAGACCGCCCACGCCGCGCAATGTCAGGTTGTTGGCCCGCCAGACCGCCACGTCGCCGACGTAGGTTCCGGCGTCGATCGCCACCGTGTCGCCGTCGCGGACATGGGGCGCCACGTCCCCGGGCGTTTTGAACAATCGATCCGGTCCGACCTCCAGCAGCCGCGACTGGTTCAATCGGTTGACCCGGGTGGGCTTGGGCGGTGGCGGCAACTCGACCCGGCCGGGATTCGGCAGGCCCTTCGGTTGCGTGGCGGCATCGGGGACCGCGAACAGCGTTACCGCCAGGGCGGCAAGACCAATCAACGCGAAACGCCGCCAGCGCGTGGCGACGTCCCTTGGTCGATGTCCGGGGCGGCGGGGGCGCACGCCGGAAACCGGCGTCCTAGGCCCGCCGGCGGCGGCGAACCCAGGCCAGCGCGGCAAGGCCCACGCCGAAAGTAGCCATGGTGCCCGGTTCCGGAACGCTGCCCTGCGGACCCGGACCACCTTGGAACCGGGAGAACTTGAGGTTGTCGATGCCGCCCGAGCCGCCCATGTTGAACACGATCCGGGTCACGCCGACGACATTGTAAGAGGTCGTGGGATCGTAAACGGACTGGGTCCATTTGTGGTTGCCGGTCGTCGGAATGATTTCGTCGCCGGTCGACACGAACGTGCCGGGCAACAATTCCGCGTAGAAGTCGATGGACCCGGGTTCGCCGGAGGTCTCGATGTCGAAGAAATCGATGCTCTCGATAATGACCGCCTCGGAGAAGGTGAAGGTGAAGCTGCCGGCCGGGCGGCTGCCTTCGTCATCGGGATAGTTACAGACGCCGTCCGAGCAGCCGTACGAATTTTCCTGGATGATCAGGATGTTTCCCGGATTGGCGGGGCCGCCGACCCCGGGGCCGGGGCTGAACGGAGCCTCGAGATCGGAGTCTCGCGTGGGGCTCCGGCGGGTATCGAAGGCCACGGCGTAGTCGGGTCCGCTGCTGAGGTTCCTGGCTTCCACGCTGAAGTGAATGGGCGGCGCGCCCGCGAAATCTCCGGAAAACCGGGACCCGGAGCCGTATTCACCATCGATTCTCTGACCATGGACGATATCGGCACCATTGCCATCCGCCTCGAAATCGATGGTCCAGCCCGCCCAGGCATTGGTTTGCATAAGCAGCGACAACACGCCGACTGCCACAACTCCACTAAACGTCTTCATGGCCCCGCCCTTCTTGACTGATTTCATTTAAGGGGTTCAAACATAAACCGCCGCGATCATCGCGTACATGGTC